>DATFVO010000297.1:0-5831 GCA_035260265.1 Methyloceanibacter sp. | reverse complement strand
GCTTGGATGCGGCTCTAAGGGTGTCCCGGCCACGCCTGGTAGCGCCCCGGACCCGCGCCTACAGTGAGGCTATGTTCCGAGGCGGTAAGTCGCCTTGTTTCGAGCGCGCGAAGCTGTTACATGCCGGGCACTTCTCACCCGTGCGGTCTGGCTTGGCTGCTTTGTTCCAGGTGTTCCGACTGCGGGAACAATTCCGATCAGTCTGGGGATTGGAAAAGTCGGAAAAGCTATTAATTTATTTAGAGAATTGGGGGGCCTGTCACGCCGGAGGTCGCGGGTTCGAGTCCCGTCACTCCCGCCATTTTTGGCCTCCCTTGCACTCGAATAAGAGGCCGGAACGCCATGGGTCAGCTACTTCAGACTTATCTGCCACTCGTCATCTTCATCGGCATCGCCTTTTTCATCAGCGGCGCCCTTCTGCTTTCACCATTCTTGATCGCCGTGCGTAGGCCTGACCCAGAGAAGGTCTCCGCCTATGAGTGCGGCTTCGATGCCTTCGATGACGCGCGCATGAAATTCGACGTCCGCTTCTACCTCGTGTCACTCTTATTCATTATCTTCGATCTTGAGGTCGCGTTCCTGTTTCCTTGGGCCGTGGCCTTCAAGGAGGTTGGAACCTTCGGTTTCTGGGCGATGATGGTGTTCCTCGCCGTTTTGACCGTTGGCTTCATCTATGAGTGGCGGAAAGGCGCGCTCGAATGGGATTGATGCCCGAGCCGAATCTTGAGCAAGAAGGCCGAGCAGGCGGTCGAATCACCTCCAGTGCGACGAGCTTTGGCCTGTTTTCCGAAGAGCTTGCCGACAAGGGCTTTTTGCTCACCACCGCTGACGAGCTCATCAATTGGGCGCGTACCGGCTCGCTCATGTGGATGACCTTCGGGCTTGCCTGCTGCGCAGTCGAGATGATGCAGGCGTCGATGCCCCGCTACGACCTCGAGCGCTTCGGCTTTGCGCCGCGTGGAAGCCCGCGCCAGTCGGACGTGATGATCGTGGCCGGCACGCTCTGCAACAAGATGGCCCCGGCGCTCCGCAAGGTCTACGACCAGATGCCAGAGCCGCGTTACGTGATTTCCATGGGATCGTGCGCCAATGGCGGCGGCTATTACCACTACTCCTATTCGGTGGTGCGCGGCTGCGACCGCATCGTACCTGTCGACATCTATGTCCCAGGCTGCCCGCCCACGGCCGAGGCTCTGGTCTATGGCGTGCTCCTCCTGCAAAAGAAGATCAGGCGAACGGGCACTATCGAGCGCTGATTGGTCCGTTCCCGTCGTGGAGCCTTGATGGACGAAGCCTGCCTTAACAAGCTCGCCGCTTACCTTGCCGATCGTCTTGGGACCAAGCTCAAAGGCTCTGAGGTTGCCCTTGGTGAGCTCACCATAGACGCCGAGCGCGAAGCGATTCCTGAGATCGTTACCTTCCTGCGCGATGACCCCCTCTGCCTCTTCGGTTGCCTGATCGACATTTGCGGCGTCGATTATCCAGAGCGGGAAGAGCGGTTCGACGTCGTCTACCATCTGCTGAGCCCGTGGTTGAACCACCGCATCCGCGTACGGACCAAGACCGATGCGGCGCAGCCCGTGCCAAGCATTGTCGGCATCTTTCCCGCGGCCGATTGGTTCGAGCGCGAGGCTTACGACCTCTACGGCATCCTCTTTGCCGGCCATCCAGACCTTCGCCGGATCCTCACCGACTATGGCTTTCAGGGTTTTCCTTTGCGCAAGGACTTCCCGCTCACCGGCTTTGTCGAGCTCAGATACAACGACGAGTTGAAACGCGTGGTCTACGAGCCGGTCAATCTTCAGCAGGAGTACCGGAGCTTCGATTTCCTGAGCCCCTGGGAGGGCATGGACACCGCTATCCCCGGCGACGAGAAGGCAGGCGAAGCGCGCGACGGGAGCGACAAATCATGAAACCGTCGCTCAAGTCCGGTCTCAAACACCGCTTCTCGTACCGCGTGCCCGAGACAAAGACCGTGCCGCACCTCTACCGCGAGGCGCCGCAGCTCCAGGCCATGCCAGAGGTGTTCGCCACGGGCTTCCTGGTCGGGCTGATGGAATGGACCTGCGTGCAGCTTCTTGAGCCGCATCTCGACGCAGGCGAAGGCAGCCTTGGTGTGCATGTCGATGTTTCGCACAAGGCTGCAACGCCGCCGGGGATGACCGTCACCGTCGCTGCCGAATGCATCGAGGTGAGGGGGCCGCGTGCCCGCTTCAAGCTCACGGCCCATGACGGCGTCGATGAAATCGGTGCTGGCACGCATGAGCGCTTCATCGTTTCTTGGGATCGCTTCAACCGCGGCATCGCCGCCAAGCTGGCCAAAGCTCAAACCGGGGTGGACGCTTGATGTCAGAGACCAAGGTGCACCCAGCCGAAGCCGATACCGGCAAGCGGGTAGGCGACGACCGCAAGTTCACCATCAATTTCGGTCCGCAGCATCCCGCTGCGCACGGTGTGCTGCGTCTCGTGCTCGAGCTTGACGGGGAAGTGGTCGAACGCGTCGATCCGCATATCGGGCTGCTTCACCGCGGCACTGAGAAGCTGATCGAATACAAGACCTACCTCCAGGCGCTGCCATATTTCGATCGTCTCGATTACGTCGCACCAATGAATCAGGAGCACGCTTACGCGCTTGCGGTGGAAAGACTTGTTGGCGTCACCGTGCCGAAACGCGGCCAGCTCATTCGCGTGCTCTACTCCGAGATCGGCCGCCTGCTCTCGCATCTCCTCAACGTCACGACCCAGGCCATGGATGTGGGCGCGCTTACGCCCCCGCTATGGGGCTTCGAGGAGCGGGAGAAGCTGATGGTGTTCTATGAGCGGGCGTCGGGCGCGCGCATGCATGCTGCCTATTTCCGGCCGGGCGGCGTGCATCAGGACCTCCCGCCAGAGCTCGTCGCCGACATCTATGCGTTCTGCGATCCGTTCCTAAGAGTCTGTGACGACATTGAAGGGCTGCTCACGGAGAACCGGATCTTCAAGCAGCGGAATGTCGATATCGGCGTGGTGACCCAAGAGGAGGCCTGGGCGCGCGGCTTCTCCGGCGTCATGGTGCGCGGTTCAGGCGCTGCGTGGGATTTGCGCAAGGCGCAGCCTTACGAGTGCTACGACGAGCTCGAATTCGACATTCCTATCGGTAAGCACGGCGACTGCTACGACCGCTACCTCGTGCGCATGGAGGAGATGCGCCAGTCGGTACGCATCATGAAGCAGTGTTGCGAGCGGCTGACCACCGAGCTCGGCCCTGTCACCGTTGAGAACCACAAGGTGGTGCCGCCGAAGCGCGCGGTAATGAAAAGCTCGATGGAAGCTCTGATCCATCATTTCAAGCTGTATACCGAAGGCTATCACGTGCCCAAGGGCGAGGTTTATGCCGCGGTCGAGGCGCCCAAGGGTGAGTTCGGGGTCTATCTCGTGTCCGACGGATCGAACCGACCCTATCGTTGCAAGATCAGGGCGCCGAGCTTCGTGCATCTTCAGGCCATGGACTTCCTGTGCCGCGGCCATATGCTCGCCGACGTATCGGCCGTGCTCGGATCGATCGACATCGTGTTTGGGGAAATTGACCGGTAGAGAGGGCACTGTGACAAAGTTGGTCCTGGCCTTGGCTTGCGCTTGTACGCTCCTGTTTGCGCTCGATGGCGCACGCGCCGCGCGGCCCGATGCCGGGGCCAAGAGGGGCGAAGCCGCGAAGCCCGGGGCCGACGGGGCCGAAGACGCAGGCAAGCCTGATGAAGGCGGACCCGATCAAGGCGAGGAAGGCAAAGAAGCTGAGGAAGCACCGGCCGGCGGCGAGGGCGGTCTCGTGCCGCTCGCCGAGCTCGTCAAGGACGGATTCGTGATCCGCACCACGGACTTCATTCCGGCGGATGCTGTGACGCGTCAGTCAGGCAAAGGTTTCTTCGGACGCTGTCATTGTCACGTTGCAGAAGTCGACTTCCACTGCGGTTTGCTTCTACACGCTGAAGGCTTATGTAGGTAAGAAGCTTACCACCATCGCCGCGTGCACCGTTCACCACTAGGCATGAGTCACGTCAGCTGAGCCACATCTGAAAGCGAGAAGAGAAGAAGAAGCGAGCCAATGAGCGTCCGCCGCCTCGCCGCCGAGCAGCCTGAGGGATTTGCCTTCACGCCGGAGAACCTTGAATGGGCCGAGGCCCAGATCGAGAAATATCCCGAAGGCCGCCAAGCTTCTGCTGTGCTTCCGATCCTGTGGCGTGCCCAAGAGCAGATGGGCGGCTGGCTGCCTGAGCCCGCGCTGCGCTGCGTCGCTGACATGCTCGGCATGGCCTATATCCGGGTCTATGAGATCGCGACGTTTTACACCATGTTCAATCTGGCGCCGGTCGGCCGCTACTACGTGCAGGTTTGCGGCACGACCCCGTGCTGGCTCCGAGGCGCGGACGAGATCAAGGCGACCTGCCGCAGACTAATCGGCGAGCCGAACCGCGTTACTCCCGACGGGCTGTTCTCCTGGACAGAGGTCGAGTGCCTTGGCGCTTGCGTGAACGCGCCGATGGCTCAGATCAACAAGGACTATTACGAGGACCTGACGCCAGAGAGCCTTGAGTGGATCCTCGCCAATCTCAAGGCTGGGCGCGAGGTCGTTCCGGGCCCGCAGAATGGGCGGCAAGCTTCGGCGCCCCTTGGCGGACCGATAACACTCACCGATCCGGACCTCTACCGTGACGAGCTGCCCGACGACGCCCCGCCGAACTACCAGCTGGAAACGCCATCGCGGCCGACCAAGGGACGCCGGACGAAAGCGACACCAAAAGAATCGTGATGCTGCAAGACAAGGACCGCATCTTCAAGAATCTCTATGGGCTGCACTCTTGGCGGCTCAATGCGGCGCGCGCCCGCGGCGCCTGGGACGGCACGAAGGCCATTATTGAGAAGGGCCACGAAGCCATCATCGAAGAGGTGAAGGCCTCAGGCCTGCGCGGTCGCGGGGGCGCCGGCTTCCCCACCGGCCTCAAATGGTCGTTCATGCCGACCAAATCTGACGGCCGCCCGAGCTATCTCGTGATCAATGCCGACGAGTCGGAGCCAGGCACCTGCAAGGATCGGGACATCATGCGGCATGATCCGCAGCTCCTGATCGAGGGCGCGTTGCTCGCTTCCTTCGCTATGCGGGCGCATGTCGCCTACGTCTATATTCGCGGCGAGTTTATCCGCGAGCGCGAAATCCTCCAGGCCGCCATCGATGAGGCCTATGACGCGAAACTCATCGGCCAGAACAACGTCAATGGCTGGGACTTCGACCTTTATCTGCACCACGGGGCAGGGGCCTATATCTGCGGCGAGGAGACGGCGCTGCTGGAAAGCCTCGAGGGCAAGAAGGGCATGCCGCGGCTGAAGCCGCCGTTTCCCGCCAATGTCGGGCTCTACGGCGCGCCGACCACCGTCAACAATGTTGAGACCATCGCAGTCGTCCCTGACATCTTGCGGCGCGGGGCGACCTGGTTTGCCTCGCTCGGTCGGCCGAACAATACCGGCACCAAGCTGTTCTGTCTCTCAGGCCATGTGAACACGCCGTGCAACGTTGAAGAGGAGATGGGTATCGAGCTGCGCGAACTAATCGACCACTACGGCAGAGGGGTTCGCGGCGGCTGGGACAATCTGCTCGCCGTCATTCCCGGCGGATCGTCTGTGCCCTTAATCCCAGCAAGCCAGTGCGAAAATCTGCCGATGGATTTCGATAGCTTGAAAGCGCTGAAGACGGGGCTTGGCACCGCAGCGGTGATCGTGATGGACAAGTCCACTGACGTCATCCGCGCTATCTCGCGCATCTCCTATTTCTATAAGCACGAGTCCTGCGGCCAGTGCAC
>DATFVO010000296.1:0-4207 GCA_035260265.1 Methyloceanibacter sp. | reverse complement strand
CATGTCCAGTGACGCCCTCTTCCAATTGGGGATGGACTTGGATCATGGTTCAAGCACCGCCCAAACGGAAGAAAAGCTTTCCCGGTGCCCCTCTGAGCAAGAGGGACGCAAGGACTTTTTCTGTGAGCGCGATGGTGTCCGCTACGCGGGCACTCATCTGATCATCGATCTCGTTCGAGCCAAACGGCTCGACGACCTGGAGCACATCGAGCAGACGCTCCGGCGATGCGTGGAGGTGGCGGGCGCCACCCTTCTGCACATCCATCTCCATCACTTTACTCCGAACGGTGGGGTCTCGGGCGTCGCGGTTCTTGCCGAGTCGCACATCTCGATCCACAGCTGGCCGGAATATGGTTATGCCGCGCTTGACGTGTTCATGTGCGGTCGTACCAATCCGAGAGCGGCCATCGATGTCCTGAAAGAGGCGTTTGAGCCTCGCAAGGTAGTGGTCAAGGAGCAGTTGCGCGGCAAGGAAATGAATCGATGGAACGCTGGGTCGAAGAGACGCTCCACCGGGGTTTCCGCGTCCGCCTGAGCGCAGATCGCATACTTTTCGACAGCGAGACCGAGCATCAGCGCCTGATTATCTTCGAGAACCCCGACTTCGGGCGGGTGATGATGCTCGACTCGATCGTGCAGCTCACCACGAAGGACGAGTTCGTCTACCACGAGATGATGTCGCACGTGCCGCTGTTTGCCCATGGACGGGCGAAGAAGGTGCTGATCGTGGGCGGCGGCGACGGCGGCGTGCTGCGCGAGGCACTCCGGCACCCGGAGCTTGAGCGGGTCACGCTGTGCGAGATCGACCGCGGCGTGATCGATCTTTGCCGCCAATATTTCCCCGAAATCTCGGCCGGAGCCTATGACGACCCGCGCAGCCGGATCGTTATTGCCGACGGCACCAAGTTCGTGGCCGAAACCGATGAGCGCTTCGACGTGATCATGGTCGATTCCACCGATCCAATCGGGCCGGGGGCGGTGCTGTTCACGCGCGAGTTCTATGAAGGCTGCCGGAGCTGCCTCGCTCCCGGCGGGCTGCTTGTCACCCAGAACGGTCTGCCCTTCCTGCAAGCGTCAGAGCTGAGGCAGAGCGTGGGCTACTTCCGCGAGCTCTTCGGGGACGCCTTCGCCTATCTCGCCACCACGCCAACCTATTTCGGCGGGCCGATGTCATACGGCTGGGCGACCGACAATCCCAAACTCAGGCAGCACAAGCGGCGCAAGATCGCCAGGCGCTATGAAAAGGCCGGCAGCTTCCGCACCCGCCACTGGCGGCCAGATGTCCATGTCGCCGCCTTCGCCCTTCCGACCTACGTGCGGGAGCTGGTCGAGGCTTAATCAAAGCCGCTCGAATTTGGGCAGAGTACCGACCAGCGGGCGGCAATAGGCGTCGAAGGTTTCCGTCACGTCATTAGAGCCGGCGATGAACTCAGCAGGCACATGGCGTGTGCGCCGGGCCACTTTGGCAAGCTCGGCGCGGCCGCATTCGCTGCGATAGGCGTCGGGAGTATTCGAGGTGCGGACGATGATTACGGAAGCACTCGCATCACCCTTGGCGGCAAGCTGAGCCGCGTAGCGGCCGACCGCGCGCGCCTCCTGTGTGTCGACCGGTGACGGCTCTGGCCAGCAGCGCTGGATATAGCCGAACGTGTCGGCGCGCACGCGCGGCGCCTTGCCGCCCTTGGGCGTTAAGCCCGTCTTGACCAGGTCGGCGAGCCCGTCGCCGAGCGCGCCAGAGCCCGAAAGCTGCACATTGCCATGGGCGTCGACCTCACCAGAGCGCATCAGCTTCGGCGCGATCTTCTCGCCCTTCTCGTCACGGATGCCTTCGCTCACGGCGATCTGGCAGCGCCCGAGCTTCGAGTAGACCGCCTCGACATCGGCAAGGAAAGCTTCGGTCGAGAACGCCATTTCGGGGAGGTAGATCAGATGCGGCGCAGGCCGGTCTTGCGGCGCCGCGCCGTTACTTGGCTCCCCGCGGGCGAGCGACGCGGCGCCGGTGAGAAAGCCGGCGTTGCGCCCCATGACGACATTGATCTTGATGCCGCCGAGGCTCGCGTTGTCGAGCGCGTCGCCCATCAGCGCCAGCGCCACGTAGCGCGCGGCGGAAGGGAACCCGGGCGTGTGGTCGTTCTCGAGAAGATCGTTGTCGATGGTCTTCGGCACGTGGAAGCAGCGGAGCTCGTAGCCGGCCGCGGCCGCCTTCTCGCTCACGATGCGGCAGGTGTCGGCCGAGTCGTTGCCGCCGATGTAGAAGAAATAGCGGATATCATTCCGGCGGCAGCCGTCGAGGATCTTCTCGCAATAGGCCTCGTCTGGCTTGTCGCGGGTCGAGCCGAGCGTAGCCGAGGGCGCACGGGCGACCGCCTCGAGCTTTGCCTTGTCGATTGACGTGAGGTCGAGCAACCCGTCCGCGCCTGCCTTCACCAGCCCGCGCACGCCGTGGCGGGTGCCGAAAATGCGCTTCACCTTGCCAGAGGCGGCGAGCCCCGCCTTGAGCCCTTCGACGACGCCAGCGAGTGACTGATTGATGACGGCGGTCGGCCCTCCCGACTGCCCGATCACTGCGTTGCCGGTGGCAAGATCAGCCATGGAGCGCCTATCCTCATTGTGAAGGCCGGAGAATGCCGAAGGCTTCGTCCGCTGGCAACTAGCGCGCAATCTCAGCGGAGGTTCCACCTCGCCACATCGCGTGCGATGATCGTTCTCCCGGAACCGGCGCCCAGCGCCAACGAACGGGAGAATGAGATGTCAGCAAAAGTGGATCGCGCGAAATCCGCCTGGCCGGAATTGCCCTACACGGCGTGGAAAGACACGTACGCGACCTTGCATCTCTGGACCCAGATCGTCGGCAAGATCCGGCTCGCGCAGACTCCCTGGCTCAATCATTCCTGGCACGTCGTGCTCTACGTGTCCCCGCGGGGTTTGACCACATCGTCCATCCCCTACGGTGACCGCAGCTTCGAACTCGAGTTCGATTTTGTGACGCACGTGTTGGTCGCGTCGAAGGATGACGGGTCCGTCAGGCAAATCGGGCTTTATCCCCGGCCTGTCGCCGATTTCTATGCCGAGGTCATGCGGTCACTCGCCGATCTTGGAATCGAAGTCCGCATCCATGATATGCCCAACGAGCTGCCCGACCCGATCCGTTTCGGCGACGACACGAGCCACGCGTCCTACGACCGTGGTTTTGCCGAGCGGCATTGGCGCATCCTAGCGGAGGTCGAGCGCATCCTCTTCAAGTTCCGCACCTCTTTCGTCGGCAAGTGCAGCCCGGTTCACTTCTTCTGGGGAAGTTTCGACCTTGCCGTCACTCGCTTTTCCGGCCGGCGGGCGCCGCTTCATCCTGGTGGAGTGCCCTATCTGCCAGACGCTGTCGCGCAAGAGGCCTATTCGCACGAGGTCAGCAGCGCAGGCTTCTGGCCCGGCAACGATTTGGTGCCTTACCCGGCCTTCTATTCTTATGCTTATCCCGAGCCTGACGGCTTTGCTTCGGCGCCTATTACTCCCGCCGAGGCCTTCTATAGTAACGATCTCAGCGAATACATCCTGCCCTACGACGCGGTCGCGCGCGCAGATGATCCCGAGCGCGCCTTGATGGATTTTCTGACCAGCACCTACGAGGCTGCGGCATCGCTCGGGAAATGGGAGCGCGCTGTGCTCGAGTGTGCGATCGGCGTGCCGGGCAAGCCACGCGAAGTTACCTCTTAGGATAAGCCGTGAAGACGTAATCTTTTGCCGCCACGATCGTGTGGCACGCGAACCCGCACTTGACGACGGTGCCTTCGGGCGTGAACGTGTCGGATGCGGCGTCATAGTTGAACTGGGCGTAACCCCAATTGCCGCTGTCGGGCGAATCTCTTGCTGTCCCTCACCATGAAATCAACGTCATGCAGGGTGTCGGGCACCAGCGTCGGAGCCGGGGCCTCCGCGCTCTTCTTCGCGTTCCAATGGATCTTCGCCATCTTGGAGTCGTCGGGGAAAGGCTTGCCGTTGCCGGACACGCCGGCCCGGTAGGCGTCGGTGATCGTAGGATTGCCGAGGATTACCTCGATCAGGTCTCCGGTCTGACTGACGGCGATAGTCTGCCAGACTTCGTAGCCCCTGAACTCAGAGAAGGCGAGCCCGTCCGGCACTTGCACAGTGTACTTGTCCTGCGCGGAAATGGCCCTGCCGCCCAACGCTGCGAGCAATCCGATTGCGATCG
>DATFVO010000295.1:0-6521 GCA_035260265.1 Methyloceanibacter sp. | reverse complement strand
ACTTGCCGCCGTGCTCATGCTCTCGGCCGCGCCGGGACTTGCCGAAGACGCCAAAATAAAAATCGCCAACTTCACCTTCGATCCGCCCACGCTCACGGTTACGGCAGGAACGACTGTGACTTGGGTCAATATCCCTCATGTGGTTTCCGAAAAGAATGGGACATTCCGCTCGAACGCGCTCGACACCGACGAGAGCTTCACGCAGACGTTCCCGGCGGCAGGCACCATCGAGTATTTCTGCGCGATCCATCCGCGCATGACCGGAAAAATCATCGTCACGCCTTGAATGAGGCTAGACTAAAGGGAGTGCGGCTTCCAACCGGTTGGATGTGGGCGACGCGACAGATCAGGATCGCTTTGCCGAGGTGTTTCTGCCTCACCTCGTCGATGCCTTTCGGCTCGCCCGCTGGCTTGCCGGCAGCCGTGCCGATGCCGAGGATATCGTGCAGGAGGCTTCGCTCCGGGCCTTCAAAGGCATTCGCGGATTTGGCGGTGGAGACTCGCGCGCCTGGGCGCTGACCATTGTGCGCAACACGAGCTATAGCTGGCTTGCCAAGAATCGGCCTTCGGCAGTGGTATTGACAGAGGATCTAGACCAGACCGCCCGCGATCGCCTCGATCAATCTCCCGCTATGGAACGCACGCCCGAGGCGGCCCTGATCGCCAAGGTCGAGGCCGAGGAGATAAGAAAAGCGATGGCTACTTTGCCGGTGCCATTCCGCGAGGTGCTGGTGCTTCGCGAGATTCATGGGCTCGACTATCGCGCCATCGCCGAGATCGCCGAGCTGCCCGTCGGCACCGTCATGTCGCGGCTTGCCCGCGCCCGTCGCAAGCTCCTCGATGCGGTCAGCGGGGGCGTGACATGACCCTCTCAAAGGACGACGAGCTCTTGCTCAATGCCTATCTCGACGGTGAGCTTGATTCTCTAGAGGCCAGCCGCTTCGAGGCGCGGCTCGCATCGGAGCCCGCGCTTGCCGCCGAGATCGAGGCCTATCGCTTGCTCAGGGCGGTGCTCCGCTCCGATCTCGCTGAAGATGTGCCGTCACCTGATCTCAGGCGCCGCGTTACATCCAGCCTCGACTTACGCACTCCGCGTCGGACCCCTGCTTGGGGTGCGCTGGCGGCCTCCTTCCTCGCAGGCGCGGTGCTTGCCGGGTCGATGACCATTGGCGTGCTCCATCGCGAAGCAGGCGACGAGCTCGCAAGCGAGGTGGTTTCGGCACATATCCGCAGCCTCATGGCGCCAGCGCCAACTGACGTGCCGTCTTCTAACCACCACACGGTAAAGCCGTGGTTCAACGGCAAGCTTGCTTTTGCGCCGGTCGTGCCCGACCTCGGGAGCCAAGGCTTTCCGCTCGTGGGAGCGCGGGTTGATGTGGTCGGGCTAGAGCCTGCCGCGACGCTCGTCTATTCCCGCGGCAAGCATCTCATCAGCCTTACCGAGATACCCGCTGGAAAGGAGGCCGCTAGGCCGGCGCGAAGCTATGAAGAACGCGGATTCCTCGCCCGCTCATGGAGTCAAGGGGGTGTCGCTTATTTTGCCGTCACCGACGCCGCTGCCTCGGAACTCGAGGCCTTTGTGAGGCTATTTCAGGCTGAAACAGCGGGAAAGGGCCAATCCTGAGACAGCCCTCGCGGCGGATTGAAGCGGTCCCCCTAGGATTCGGCCCCTGAGTTCCCTATACTCAAACTGAGAATAGGGAGGGCCGGCCTTGCGCCGGATGTTTTAACGACCCATATATGCTCAACTTGAGCATTAAGCGGGAGGAGAGAATGAGGTCGGTTCACAGCGTAACCCCAGCCAAGGGGCTGAGAGAGCAGAGGGCGCAACCTCCTGCCCTTCTGCCCGACCTCGCCTACACGGCGGAGGTCGCGCGTGACACCGCGCATCTCTACGAGCGCGTATCTCGCGTCATCCCGCCGATCGAGTGGCCAGGATTCGCTCCCTACGTTCACGCCATCAATGAGCTTAAATGGTCGCGCAACGCCGTCGTGCTCGCGCATAACTACATGACGCCTGAGATCTTCCATTGCGTCGCCGACGTGGTCGGCGATTCGCTCCAGCTCGCCCGTGAGGCGTCCAAGACCGACGCCGAGATCATCGTCCAAGGGGGCGTGCACTTCATGGCCGAGACCTCGAAGCTGCTCAATCCCGATAAGATGGTGCTGATCCCCGACAGCCGCGCAGGCTGCTCGCTCGCGGCCTCGATTACCGACGCCGACGTCCGCGGGCTACGCGAGGCTTGCCCGGGCGTGCCGGTGGTGACCTACGTCAACACCTCTGCCGAGGTGAAGGCAGAGTCCGACATCTGCTGCACCTCGTCAAACGCGGTGAAGGTCGTCGAATCGCTCGGCGCCAAGCGCGTGATCATGATTCCCGACGAGTATCTCGCTAAGTGGGTGCAGACCAAGACCGATATCGAGATCATTACCTGGAAGGGTCATTGCGAGGTGCATGAGCGCTTTACCGGCGACGAGCTCCGCGCCTATCGCGAGGCAGATCCCGGGGTGAAGATCATCGCGCATCCCGAATGCGCGCCCGACGTGCTTGTGGAGGCCGACTTCACTGGCTCGACCTCGGGCATGATCAAGTGGGTCAAGGACCATCAGCCCTCCAAGGTGCTGCTCGTGACCGAGTGCTCGATGAGCGACAACGTCGCCGTCGAAATGCCGAACGTCGAGTTCGTGCGGCCTTGCAATCTTTGCCCGCACATGAAGCGCATTACGCTGCCGAAAATCCTCGAGTCGCTCGTGTTCCTCAAAGAGGAGGTCACGGTCCCCGAGCATGTCGCTGAGCGCGCCCGGATGGCGGTCGAGCGCATGATCAATCTCAACAATTGACGGGGCGCCGAGTAGCGGGCGTACGCGAAGTGACCAGCTCAACAACTCATATGCCGGCGCGAAACACGGGCGGCGGCATCGTCATTGTCGGCGCGGGCCTTGCCGGCCTGTTTACCGCGCTGAAGCTTGCGCCGCTCCCGGTGACAGTGGTCTCCGCGGCGCGGTTCGGCGAAGGCGCATCGAGCCTCTGGGCCCAAGCGGGCATAGCCGCGGCAGTCGCCGAGGGCGACAGCCCTGACTCGCATGCCGCCGACACCATCCGCGCCGGCGCCGGTATCGTCGATGAGAAGATCGCCCATCTCCTGGCGAACGAGGCCCGCGACCGCATCGAGGACCTGCTCCGCTATGGCGTGCCGTTCGATAAGAACCTCGAAGGCCATTTCAGCCTGGGCCGCGAGGCGGCGCATGGCCGAAACCGCATTCTCCACGTCAAGGGTGACACTGCCGGCCGCGCTATCATGCATGCGCTGCTCGCCGCGGTGAGGAAGACGCCGTCAATCACTGTGCTCGAAGGCTATGCCGCGCGCGATCTCGTCATCCGCGACGAGCGTGTTGCTGCGATCGAACTCTCCTATGTCAATGGCAGATCCCGGCAGCTCATTCTGCCTGCAAGCGCCGTGGTGCTGGCCACCGGCGGCGCCGGCCAGATCTACGCCATCACCACCAACCCGCGCGAGGGGCGCGGCGAAGGCATCGCCATTGCGGCGCGCGCCGGCGCAGTGATCGCCGACGCCGAGTTCGTACAGTTCCACCCCACCGCCATTAATATCGGCCGCGACCCCGCGCCGCTTGCCACCGAAGCGCTGCGCGGTGAAGGCGCGCTGATGATCAATGCCCGCGGCGAGCGCTTCATGCGCGCGGTACACGCAGATGCCGAGCTTGCCCCACGCGACGTTGTGGCGCGCGCGGTCTATCGCGAGGTCATGAGCGGGCGCGGCGCCTTTCTCGATTGCCGGTCTTTCGGCGCGAAGCTCGCCGAGCATTTCCCGACTGTGTTCGCAGCTTGCCGGTCTGCCGGCATCGATCCTGCGCGCGAGCCGATTCCCGTCGCTCCGGCAGCGCATTACCACATGGGCGGCATTCTCACCGATGCGCAGGGGCGCAGCACTATCGATGGCTTGTGGGCTTGCGGTGAGGTGGCTTCCACCGGAGCGCACGGCGCTAACCGCCTCGCCTCCAACTCTCTGCTCGAAGCCGTAGTGTTCGGCGCGCGTGTGGCCAATGATATCGCCTCCTCTCCTGGAGTGGCCGATCTTGAGCCGGCCGCGCCCCAGGAGATGGTTGAGATCGAGCCCACGCGTGAGCATGACCGCAGCGAGCACGAGCTTCGCCGCACCATGACGGAAGATGTTGGAGTGATTCGCGATATTGCCTCGCTTGCCAAGGCGCTGCTTAAGATCGGCGTGATTGAGGGCGAGAACGAGGGCGACTGGCGCCTCGCCAACATGCTTACTACCGCCAAGTTGATCACGGCCGCCGCGTATCAACGCAAAGAGAGCCGCGGCGCCCATTTCCGCAGCGACTACCCGACGCCCAATGAGGCGCTTGCCAAGCGGAGTTTCCTCACTCTAGCCGACGCCGAGAGGATCTCGCGCGAGGCGGTCGAGGCAGCGACGTCCCGCGTCAAGCTGCGCGCTGTGCTTCATGCATGAGCGAGGCTTCCGCGCCTGAATTGAATCTTCCACGCTTTCTTGTCGAGCAGGCGGTTGCCGCAGCTCTGGCAGAGGACCTTGGCGGAGTGGGCGACATCACCACCGACGCTATCATCCCGGCGGAGTCTCAGGGCGAAGCCTCAATCGTTGCGCGGAGAACTGGCGTAATCGCAGGGCTGGATCTAGCCGAGGCCGCCTTCAAATCTCTCGATCCAGAGGCCCGCTTCACCAGAGTCGTTGTGGATGGTGGCAAGGTTGAGGCTGGCGGTACCATCGTCACGGTCGCCGGCAAGACCCGGGCGTTGCTTACAGGGGAGCGGACCGCGCTCAATTTCCTCGGTCGCTTGAGCGGGATCGCCACGCTGAGCGCAGCCTATGTCGCAGCCATCCAAAGCACTCGCGCCAAGATCGTCGAGACGCGCAAGACAACTCCTGGCTTGCGCGCACTCGAGAAGTACGCGGTCAGGTGCGGCGGCGGCGTGAACCACCGCTTCGGGCTCTACGACGCAGTGCTGGTCAAGGATAATCACATCGCCGCCGCCGGAGGGCTCGCTAGCGCACTGCAAAAACTTCGCGCGCAGGTCGGGCATCTCGTCAGAATCGAGGTCGAGGTCGACACGCTCGATCAGCTTGAAGAGGCGCTGAACTTTCCCATCGAGGCCGTGCTGCTCGACAATATGAACGTCGAGACACTGAAAAAGGCGGTGGCTTTGGTGAATGGTCGCGTCGTGACCGAGGCTTCAGGCGGGGTGACGCTTGAGAATGTGGGAGAGATCGCTAAGACCGGCGTCGACCTAATTTCGGTCGGAGCTCTTACTCACTCCGCGCGAAGCCTAGACTCATCGCTGGAGTGGACGGGCTCGTAGTACCGGTTACCGAGGCGAGCGAAGTCGAAACGAGGGAGAGCGTCGGGGTGAGCGTCAGGCCGGAGGATTCACCCGCGCCGTTTGCGGCAACCTTGGACGAGTCCGCGGAGCCGCTCTCGTCGGAGGCATCCACCTCATAAGGTGCCTCGTTGCGCTTCTTGTAGAAAATGTGCCGGCCAATCTTGTCGATTTTGTTCATGTCGCCGACCCAATCGGGTCTCACGTAGTTGGCGTGGTAGTAGGTCGAGTAGCCGATCTCGGGAAGCCACAGCTCGCCCGCCATGATTTTCTTGGCGACGCTCTGGGCGAGCGCCCATTGAGCGTCGTTGCGCGGGTTGTCGCTCTGGCCGTCGCAGGCGAACGAGAACTGACAGCCTGGATGCATTTGCCCCTGATATACGACGCCGCAGATCGTCTGCGGGAACATTGGGCTCCTCACCCTATTGAGAATGACTTGGCCGACGGCGATCTGGCCACGCAGAGGCTCGCCGCGGGCCTCGAAATAGATGGCGGTGGCAAGGCAGCGCCGCTCGCGGGCCTCGAATTCGGCCTGGCTCTCGCCCTTGTAGCGGAAGTTCAGCCCATCGGGAGTCGGATGATAGGCGATCTCCTCCGGCGAGGGCTTGAAGCCATCGACGTCCAAGCTCGGCGCGAACATTGACCCGTAGCCCGCATTCGAGAGCAAGCCGTCACTCAAAGGCGGGCCTCCGGCCGATCTCTTCATGGCGACACGCGTCGTCGTCGGGATCAGCCGGTCGGCCTTATGGGCGCGACTGACCTCACCGCCATTTTCCAAAGAGGCGGTCGCGGCCGGATCGCCGACCAAGCTCGCGGCGATCAGCTGCTTGCCGGCATAGGTGATGGTCTTTTCAGCGAGATACTGGTCCGCCCTAGGCCCTTTGCCCCCGACCCGGAATAAAAATCCCGCTTCGCGCGGGATCGAAATGGGAAGATGGGTGGCGTCGGCGGTGTGCGTCTGCGGATAGGCGGCGCCGTGGCCGGAGAAATAAAGCTCGATTTGGAAAGCCACAGGATTGCCGGGAACGGCGGCCACGTAGCCCAAGGCGATTAGGGGAAGCGGCACGAGCGCAGCGACCGTGTGCCACACCCGACGAGGCAAGCATCGGCCCATGTTCCCTCCAGGTTACCCCGTAACCTCTCG
>DATFVO010000294.1:0-2907 GCA_035260265.1 Methyloceanibacter sp. | reverse complement strand
TTTGCTTGCTCTGAGCTTTACTGGTTTTGACCCAACTGACATTGGCCGCCAGATTTGCTGTGATGCACAACGGGCGTCGCCCCGAATGTGATAACGTCAGCGCGCCCGGAGTCTCGGCAGGAGGGAAAGCCCCATGAGGCGGCGCGAGTTCATCACGCTCCCCGGGGGCGCGACAGCGTGGCCGCTCGCCGCGCGCGCACAGCAGGCGGGGACGCTGGTAGTTGGATTCCTTAACAGCAGTTGGCCTAGAAAGGTCTCGACTATGCTCTGCATCAAAAATTGTTGGCTGGTTGGCCTTTGCCTTGGCTTTGGCTTGTGGGCGCCGTTCGCAGGCCTGGCGCAGCAGCCGATCCGCATCGGCGCAACCACGGCTCTCACCGGAGAGGCCTCCATACAGGGGGGCTACGTTCGTGAAGGTTACCTTCTTTGCCAAAAGCATGCGAATGAGAAAGGCGGAGTGCTCGGGCGTCGGATTGAGTTCGTGATCTATGATGACGCATCGAATGGGAAGACAGCGGCCGGCCTCTACGAGAAGCTCATCGCGGAGGACAAGGTCGACGCGGTGCTGGGCCCGTACGGCTCTGGGATCACCGAGGCAGTGGCCGATGTGAACGAGAAGCATCGGATGCTCATGATCGCGCCGACGGCGGCGACCACATCTATCTGGGAGAAGGGGCGCCGCTATCTCGTCATGGTACTTTCACCCGCAGAAGGTCTGGCAGAGGGCCTGCTCGACCTCGCGGCGCGTAACGGGCTCAAGAGGGTGGCGGTGATCCAGCAGGACGCCCTTGTCCCGAATGCGATCACCAAAGGGGCAAGCGCGCTAGCGAAGAGCAAGGGCCTGGAGTTGGTCTTTCTCGAGACCTATCGGACCAGCCCCGAAGACTTCTCCGATCTTCTAAACAAAGTCAGGGCAGCGAAGCCTGACGTGTTTGTAGCGGGCTCAATCCGCTTTGAGGACCTTCTCGCCATCACCCGCAAGCTGAAGGAATTGGACCTCAACATCCCCATGGTGAGCGCAGTGCCGTATGGGCTGCTTCCCGACTATTACAAGCAGCTCGGCAAAGACGCCGAGTTTGTCTACAGCGGCTCGTTCTGGGACGCCGCCCTTCCTTATCCTGGAAATCAAGAGTTCGTCGCGGCGTACGCGAAGGAGTTCAGCCACCCTCCGGCGGTTCAATCTGCAGGGGCATATGCCGGGTGCCAGCTTTTGATAGATGCCATACGGCGGACCGGTAGTCTCGACTCTGAAAAGCTGCGGGAAGCGCTGCTGACCCTCAAGACAAAAACGGTCTTTGGCGATTTCGCCGTCGATGAGCGCGGCTACCAGACCGCTCACAAAGCGGTGACGATCCAATGGCAGGACGGCAAACAAGTCGTCGTTTGGCCGGACGAGGTGGCGACCGGCAAGGCGCGTCTCCCGACCCCGATGTGGAGCGCGCGGTAGAGCGGGGTTCCTGCGAGGGCATGACACCGATAAGGTGATCGGATATGGGACCTGAGTGCTGCGGTGCATGAGTCCATCCCTCCGTTTGGAATTAACTAGACTATTTTTTCAAACGTCGCATGTTTTTTGGGGACAAAGGCGTAGGTCAGGGTGCGCCATCGACGCGTTGCGATCCAGTGGAAAGGCCATATGAGGACAATGAGCTTCGACACCCGGTTGAAGCCAGCGTAGGTCGAGCTCGGAGCCCCGGTAGTCCTTGAGGAAATCCTCGCGCGCGACGCCGTGGCTCTTGGCCAGCCGCATCAGGCGGCCCTCGTAGCCGACCAGCCGCTTGTTGATGTCGTAGAGTTGCTCAACTAGCGAATTGATGCGCATCTGGTTGAGGCGGAGTGACTTCACCTCGGCGATGATATCGTTTTTGAGTTTCTTGTAGCGACGCTCCTGCTCGGGCGACAATGTGGAGTTCGCGAGCTTGAGCGCGATATCCTGGTCCTCTAACAACGAGCGGTGCTGCACCTTGGGCCGGTGCCGCGCCGGACGCGGCCGGGACCGGCCGGCCCTCGGGTCCGATCCGTCGGCATGGCCTGGGCGTCGGGACCGGCATAGGTCGCCTCGAGGTCGATAATGTCGCGAAGAAAAACCTTCCCCTCGTTGAGCTCGTTCGCGCCAGCGCTTGGCAATGGCTCTCGCCCTCGCGAGACAAAAGTTGCGGACAACCATGGACTGTGCATGGATGTGTGCAGAGGTCGCGCGCCGCGGAAGGAAAGCGCAGAAGCGCGCCTAAAAATGCGGAGGAGCGCGTCTATGGAACTCAGATCAAGCCGGTATTTGCGCCGGACGGACTAGTGCAGTGAATTGAAGTTCCTATCAGTTGTTGCCGCAAGATCGTCATAGGAACTTTAAATTCAAACCCGCACTAGAATCAATAGAGTTGCTAGTGCCTTTCGATTCCGAAACTCGCATCAGAACCCGTCGCAAGCTGTGGCGAGCTTCGGAATCGGGAGATTAGCCGACAGCGCAAGTCCGTCAGCGTGCTGCCGGGAGGCATATATGCATTTGATCCCGCAGTCTTGCTCGCATTGGCACATTCTCGTGAGCGTGTTCCCGTTGGGCGGGCTTGTGTTCGTGCTCGGTTTTTACGTCGCTGCGTTCGTCACAGACAATGAGGCCATGAAACGAAGCTGCCTCGTCCTCTTCGGCATCTTGGGCGTATTGGCAGTCCCGACTTATTTCAGTGGCGACTGTTCGATGGCGGTATTGTCCCGGGATCCCAAGATTTCGCACGACTTGATGAATAATCACTTCGGTTGGGGGGTGGCGTCACTGGCCGTTCTTGTGATGACGGGCGTCACCGCTTTGGTCGAGCTGTGGCGGTCCCGGCGCAATGAGCGGCTGTCCAACGATGCGCTCCATCTGATTCTGGGTCTCGCGATCGTCAGTCTGGTCTTGATGGTCGTCGT
>DATFVO010000293.1:0-4389 GCA_035260265.1 Methyloceanibacter sp. | reverse complement strand
CGATGAGTGGGGTCCGGGCATGCGCGTGCCAACGGTGATCATCTCGCCCTTTGCCAAGAAGGGCTTCATTGACCATACGATCTACGATACGACCGCGATCCTGAAGCTGATCGAGACTCGATTCGGGCTCGAACCCTTGGGAAAACGCGACAAGTGCTCGAAGGACATGAACGCAGCCTTCGAATTTGAGGGTTGGGTGAGTGCTCCGCCCGACTGCGAGTCAAAGCCCGCGGCTGAGGCAAAGCCCGAGAGTGCACCAGCGCCTCAGGCTCAGCCCAAGCCCGAGGCCGAGCCCAAGCCGTAGCCGGCAGTCACCGTGGGCTCCCTCCAATGCGAATCTAGGCTATGCTGACGCGACGAGCGTTGGCGCGCCATGAATATAGCTTCCTTCCAATGGAACTCCCGTCAGCACCGCCCAGGCCCCGTGCCAGATGATCGACCTGCATGAGCTCCACAAGAGCGCTTGCCGCAGGCCTTGCCTTCCTCGCCCGCCGTCTGACTCAGGCCTTGCTGGTCATGCTGGCGGTCCTTGTCATCGCCTTCGCCGTACGCACGAGCCTCGGCGATCCTTTGCGTGAGATCGTGGGCGAGGCGGTCCCAGAAGCGGAGCGCGAACAGCTTCGGCACGAGCTCGGCCTGGATGCGCCTTGGCCTGTGCAACTCGCCCGCTATATCGGTGGCGCTCTGCATGGCGACCTCGGCACCTCCACCATCTACAAGAAGCCGACGCTCGAAGTCGTGCCCGCCAAGTTCCCGGCGAGCTTCGAGCTGGTGCTGGGTGCAAGCTTGATCGTCTTGCTGCTTTCCCTCCCGGCAGGCGTCTATTGCGCGGTGCGGCCCCGCGCGCTCGGGGCAAGGCTCATCCTGGGATTGAGCGTGCTCGGCATCTCCATCCCCGTGTTTCTAACCGGCATCTTCCTCATTACAATTTTCGCGGTATGGCTCGGCTGGCTGCCGGCCTTCGGACGCGGCGAGACGGTGCACCTCGGCGGCTGGGAGACGGGGCTTCTCACCCTGAGCGGGCTCCGACACCTCATTCTGCCTGCGCTCACCCTTTCATCGATCATGCTGCCGCTGTTTATCAGGCTGGTGCGCGGTGCCATGCTCGATGAGTTGGGCCATGACTATGTGCGAACGGCCCGTGCCAAAGGCGCCGCGGCGCTCAGAGTCTGGCTCGGCCATGCGCTTCGGAACGCGCTTCTGCCGCTCGTCGCCGTGGGAGGGCTCCAGGTCGGCACGCTTATCGCCTACACGCTTCTCACCGAGACCGTGTTTCAATGGCCCGGCATGGGCTTCCTGTTCCTCGAAGCCGTGACCCGCGCCGACATCCCGCTCATCACCACCTACCTCGTCTTCGTCGGTCTGCTGTTCGTCATCACCAATACCATCGTCGATATTTTGAGCCTCATGCTCGACCCGCGCATCACACTGGAAGGGACGCGATGAACGAGGCCACATCACGACCAGATAGTGAAGGAGTGCTCCGCGCTGTCATCGTTGAGCGACCCGGTGCGGCGGTCGCTGCAATCCTGTTCGGGCTCATCGCCATAGCGGCCATGCTTGCGCCACTGATCGCGCCGACCAACCCGTTCGATCTCGCAAGCCTCGACGTGCTCGATGCCGAGCTGCCGCCCCGTTGGGTGCAAGGGAGCGATCCAAGCTTCCTGCTCGGCACCGATGCGCAAGGCCGTGATCTCCTGAGCGCGATCCTGTACGGCACGCGCATCTCTCTCCTCGTGGGCGTGCTCGCCGTCGCGATCCAAGCCACCATTGGTGTGCCGCTAGGCCTGCTCGCAGGCTATGTCGGCGATAGACTCGACAACATTGTCAGTCGCGCCGCAGATATCCAGCTCTCGCTCTCGACCTTGATGATGGCGATCATCGCGCTCGCTTTATTTCGCGCGGCGTTGGGCGGCGAGAGCTTGAGCCGCTATGCCGTGCCGCTGCTCGTTGTGGTGATCGGCCTCGCCGAATGGCCCTATTTCGCTCGCACCGCGCGCGCCGCAACCCAAGTCGAAGCCGCCAAGGACTATGTGCGGGCGGCACGTGCGCTCGGCGCAAGCGACCTTGGCATCGTAGGACGGCACATCTTGCCCAACATCCTCTCGCCGCTGATCGTGGTGGCTACCACGCAGATCGCTGGCGCCATCATGGCGGAAGCGGCGCTGTCCTTTCTCGGCCTCGGAATGCCCGTGACCAAGCCTTCGCTCGGCACGCTGATCCGTTCCGGCTACGACCTGATGTTCGCCGGCGCTTGGTGGATCACCGTCATCCCGGGCATCGTGCTGATTGGTCTCCTCGTCTCGGTCAATGTGCTCGGCGATACGCTTCGCGATGCGCTCGACCCGAGGCTCAGCCCACGTTAATCGCGATCGGGAGAAGTCCCCGCAACCCCTTGAACGGTAGGTGCGCTCGGACCCATAAGGTATAGTGCCAAGGCTTTCACTCGGATGAGTGAGGCGGCCTGCGGGAGCTGTCATGGAGACCTTAAGTCCGGTCAATCAGCAGCTTGTGTTTTCCCTTCGCCGCGTCACCGAGCGCGCTGCGACCGCGGCATTCAATTGGATCGGCCGCGGCGACAGCCAGGACGCTGGCCGCGCCGCGCTCGACGCCATGCGCAGCGCGCTGGTGGAGATCGACATCGACGCCGTGGTTGCGATCGGCGAGGCGACGCGGGGCGAGGCGCCGCAGCCGCAGCGTGGCGAGCGGCTTGGCCGCCCTGGCGCCGCGTTCAAGGCCGACATTGCGGTCGATCCTGTGGAGGGCACGAGCTATCTCGTGCGTGGCCAGACGAATGCGCTAGCCGTGCTCGCGGTGTCTGCGCGCGGCGCGATGATGAATCCGGGACCGGCCTTCTACATGGAGAAGTTTGTGGCCTCGGCACCTGCGCGCGGCAAGATTGACCCGCGCTGGTCACCCGAGAAGAAGCTCGCCGTGCTCGCCGAGCTTCTCGACAAGCACGTCTCGGAACTCACGGTGTTCGTGCTCGAGAAGCCGCGCCATCGCGAGCTCGTCGAGAGCATCCTGAGCACCGGCGCTCGGGTGGCGCTCTATCCCGCGGGCGACGTGGCCGGCGCACTAATGGCCGCTATCCCCGGTTCGGGTATCGACGCTTTGATGGGAACAGGCGGCACGCCAGAGGGCGTTATGTCGGCATGCGCCATCAGGGCGATCGGCGGCGAGTTCTTAGGGCGCCTTGATCCTCAGCTTCAGACCGAGGCGCGCGCGGTCAAGGAGGCGGGGATCGATACCTCGAAGTGGTACGACCGCGACGAGATCATCGCGTCGGACAACGTGTTTTTCTGCGCCACCGGGATCACCACTGGTCTCATGCTCGAAGGCGTCGAGCGGACCAAGTCCCATTATAAGGTGCAGACGATGATGATAACGGGGTCGACCGGCGAACGGCAGATCTTGACGAGTTACGTGCCGAACGAACGCCCGGCGAGCATGGCGGCGCGCGACGTCGCCTGACTAGGGTTGGGAGGAGAGTGCCTGGAGTAGGTAATGCCGAAGCGGGTAGACCATCCGATCATCCTCGGCATCGTGGGTGATTCGGCATCGGGTAAGACTACGCTGTCAGCGGGCGTCGCCCAGATTCTGGGCGAGGCCCATTGCACCGTGATCTGCACCGACGACTATCACCGCTACGACCGCGCGCAGCGCGCTGCCGCCGGCCTGTCCGCGCTCGACCCCCGGGCGAATTATATCGATGTCCTCGAGCAGCATCTGCGCCTCCTGCGCGGCGGCGAGCCGATTCTGAAGCCGGTCTACGATCACCGCCGTGGTACGCTCGAGCCGCCCGAATACGTCCGGCCCAAGGACTTCGTCATCGCCGAAGGCCTGCTCGGCTATGCAACCCGCGCCATGCGCGATTGCTTCGACGTGAAGGTCTATCTCGACCCCGAGGAGGAGCTCAGGAGGCGATGGAAGCTGCATCGTGACACCACGCGGCGCGGCTATACGCGCGAGGAAGTCTTATTTCAGCTCGAGCAGCGGCAGGTGCACAGCCAAACCTTCATCCATCCGCAGCGCACCTTTGCCGACATCGTGATCCGCTTCCAAAGGTCCAAGGGCGCGAACGGCTCCGACACCCAGCTCGACGTTCGCCATATCTTGCGGCCGACGCTTCCTCATCCTGACTTCACTCCCCTGTTCGACGGGTCGAGCAACGCAGGGCTGCATCTTGAGCTTGCTCGCGACCGGGACGGCAAGCCCGTGGACGTGCTAGAGATCAACGGCAATATCTCCGACAAGAGGGCCGAGCGCATCGAGGATCTCTTGTGGAATCTCATCCCGGAGGCCGGGCATTTGCGTGACCAAGTGGGCCAGATCGACGTCGCCAATGGTGCCCGCAAGAGCCACCCCCTTGCTCTGAGCCAGCTTCTT
>DATFVO010000292.1:0-3824 GCA_035260265.1 Methyloceanibacter sp. | reverse complement strand
ACGCACGAGATTGCCGGCCACATGCATCCCGCCGCCAAGCTGTCGCTCTACGGCACCTCGATCCGCCGACCGTGCTTCGTCGGCAATGGGCGGCGCATCATCATGCCCGCTTTTGGCGCCTTCACCGGCGGACTGAACGTGCTCGATGATGCCTTCCTGCCGTTGTTCGGTAACGGCGGCATGGCCGTGTGGATGCTGGGCCAGGAAGGGCTGTACGCCGTTGCCACGCGCCTGCTCAGCCGTGACTGAGCTTGCGGCGATGGCCTAAGGCATCGGCAGCGCCTCGTGCTCCTTGAGGACGCGCCCGTCGTCGCTTTCGATCAGCTTCACCCGGTAGCCCCAGAGCTGCGCCAGGTATTGCAGGGTGCGTTCGGCTTCGGCCTTGTCGAGCAGAATACCCTTGCGGACATGGTGGGTGAGCACGAGGCGCCGACTACCCGACAGATCCGCATCGGTGACCTGCAGATCGGGATCCTGCACGGCAATATCGTACTGCCGAGCCAAGCGGCGGCGGATGTCCTTGTAGCCTTGCTCATCGTGAATGGCGGCCACGCGCATGGCGGCGTCTTTGGCGTCGTCGCTGACGGCAAACAGGCGAAAATCGCGCATCAGTTTGGGACTTAAATACTGCAGGATGAAACTCTCGTCGCGAAACTCGGCCCAAGCCTGGCGCAAAGTGCCAAGCGGATCGCCGCAACCAGCGAAATCCGGAAACCAGGCGCGGTCCTCCTCGGTCGGCTCGAGCGCAATGCGCTTGATGTCACACATCATGGCGAAGCCGAGCGCATAGGGGTTGAAACCGGAGAAGCGGCGGTCATTGAAGGAGGGCTGGTAGATCACCGAGGAATGCGAGTGCAGGAATTCCAGCATCGTGCCATCGGTCAGAAGCCCACGCTCGTAGAGGCGATTGATGATCTCATAGTGCACGAATGTGGCGCAGCCCTCGTTCATCATTTTGGTCTGGCGCTGCGGATAGAAATACTGCGAAAGCAGGCGCACGATGCGCAACAGCTCCGCCTGCCAATCCTCCAGTTTGGGCGCATGCTTCTCTAGAAAATACAGGAGGTTCTCCTCCGGCAATCCGAGGCGTCGCTGCTCGTTGAGCGATGCGGAGGACTCTGAGACGTTCTCGCGTACGATTTCGGGCAGTGTGCGGTAGATATCGTCGTAGGTTGCCTCTTCGTAGGCCCGGCGCCGCTCCGCCTTCTCCCGTTCACGCTTGGCCACATCGCGCGGCCTGGTCCTGAAATCCCGGCTCACGCCGTGGTTCATCAGGGCGTGCGCGGCATCGAGCACGCTTTCGACGGCATCTTGGCCATGCCGCTCCTCGCATTCGGCCACATAGCGCTTGGCAAACTCGAGATAATCAATGATGTGGTCGGGCTGGGTCCAGAGCCGGAACTGGTAATTGTTCTTAAAGAAATGGTTGTGGCCGTAGGCGGCGTGGGCCAAGACCAGCGCCTGCATGGTCATGGAGTTCTCCTCCATGATGTAGTTGATGCACGGATCGGAATTGATCACCAGCTCGTAGGCAAGGCTGCGCATGCCTCGCTTGTAGAAGGCCTCATCGTGCGCGAAGCGCTTGCCGAACGACCAATGCCGATACATGAGCGGCATGCCGATGGAAGAATAGGCGTCGAGCATTTGCTCGGCGGTAATCACTTCGATCTGATTGGGATAAATGTCGAGCCCAAGCTCGCCGAGGGCGACCTCACCCATGGTATCGTAGGTCTTGCGCAGCAGGTCGAAATTCCATTCCGACCCATCGAACAAGGGCCGCACACGGCTTTTGCGGCGGGGAGGCAGCTTGGTGTCGGTCAAGATCCAGCTCCTCAGGTGCTGCCAGCGTTGGCGGAAAACAACTCGTGAAAGACCGGGAAGATGTCTTCCGGGGAAGCCACGCGGCGCATGGCGAAATTCTTGCGCGTGCGGCTGGTTTCGGAATAGCCGTGCCAGACAGGCGTCTCAACCGAATCGTTGAAGCGTTCGCCGTGCGTCGTCTCGATGTAGGCGAAGTACTGGCAGATCGGCAAGACCTCTTTGCTCAAGAGCTCGAGGGAGCGTGGCATGTCATCATGGAAGTTGTCGCCATCGGAGGCCTGCGCAGCATAGATATTCCAATCGGCAGGTGAGTAACGATCGCGCACGACCTTCAACATCTCCTCAAGCGCGGTGGAAATGACGGTGCCTCCCGTCTCGGTACCGCGAAAGAACGTCTCCTCATCCACCTCCGATGCCGTGCTGGTGTGCCGGATGAACACCAGGTGCACCTCGCGATAGTAACGCGACAGAAACACGTGCAGTAGCATGAAAAAGCGCTTCGCCAAGTCCTTGAGCGGCTCGGTCATCGATGCGGAGGCATCCATCAGGCAAAACATCACCGCCTGCGTCGTTGGTTTCGGTACCCGCTCGAAGCGGCTGTACTGCAGATCCAGGGGATCGATGTAGGCAATGGTACGGCGCAGCCGCTGCTTGTGCTCGATCTTGAGGCGCAGCCCCGAAATCTTGGTCTCGTCGCGCGGCTCTTCGTTTTCCGCCGCCTGCAACTCGGCCTCGAGTGCTTCGATCTCTGCCAGGCTCGGCCGGTGCAATGCCAGGCGCCGACCCAGGCTCTTGCGCATTGTGCGGGTGCGGCTCAGCCGCGCCGGTGGCCCATCGCTCGTAAAGCCCGCGCGCGTGAACTTGGGCGCCTTCAGGTCCTTGAGTTTGACCTTGATCAGGTTGGGAAGCTTGAGGTCGTCGAAAAACAGATCGAGGAATTCCTCCTTGGTCAGAGTGAAGGTAAATTCATCCTGGCCTTCGCCATCGGGGCTGCCCTGGTTGCCCCGTCCGCCGCCGCCGCCCTGTGGTTTTGGGATTTGATCGCCTACCCGGTATTCTTCGTTGCCGGGCAATACATAATCGCGCGCACCGGTCGAACGACCCAGCGAAAAGCTGGGCTCGCGCAAACTCTTGGAGCGGATGGTCACCTTCTCGGCGCCCTCGGCTTCGGAAACTTTGCGCGATTTCAAGGAATCCCTGATGGCTTCGCGGATTTCGGCCTTGGCCCGGCGCAGGAAGCGCTGGCGATTGCCAAGACTTTTGGACTTCGGGTTGAGGCGGCGATCGACGATCTGCATGGGTTTCCTAGCCACGACAGGCAAGTGGAGTATGCGACAAACAGCATGGATCGCAAGCGCCGCCAACGGCTAACCGGCGCAGAAACGTGGGCAACCGCCTGGCTCTGGGGCCGCTGTTTAGCTCGATTTCTTTACCCGCATGTACCATTCGACCAGGCGACGCACCTGGCGTGGCGTATAACCACGCTCGACCATGCGCTGCACGAACTCTTCGTGCTTCTTTTCGGTCTCGCTGTCCTGCTTCTTGCCGAAACTGATCACAGGCAGCAGATCCTCGACTTGGCTGAACATGCGCCGTTCGATCACTTCACGGATCTTTTCATAGCTGGTCCAGCTCGGATTCTTGCCGCCGTTCTTGGAACGCGCGCGCAACGAGAATTTAACCACCTCGAAGCGGAAGTCCTTGGGGTTGGCAATGCCGGCGGGTTTCTCGATCTTGGAAAGCTCCTGCTCCAACACCTGCCGGCTCATCAACTGACCCGTATCGGGATCCTTGAAGTCATGATCCTCGATCCAGGCGTCGGCATAGGCCACGTAGCGGTCAAACAGGTTCTGTCCGAAGTCGTTGTAGGACTCCAGGTAGGCCTTCTGGATCTCGTTGCCGATAAATTCCGCATAGCGGGGCGACAGCTCCTCCTTCAGGAACTCGAGCCAACGCGCTTCGATCTCCTCTGGCAGCTGCTCGCGGCGGACCGCCTGCTCGAC
>DATFVO010000291.1:0-3990 GCA_035260265.1 Methyloceanibacter sp. | reverse complement strand
GCGGCCTCGGCGAAGGCTAAGCCCTTCTCGGCCACCATGTGCAGCGCCTCGCGCTCGGCGTGCGGGCCGCCACTCGCGAGCTTCATCAGGCGTAAGCCCATCACCTCTTGCGCCTCGGCGCAGAGCAGCGCCGAATCGAAGGCAAAGTCCATCCAGGCCTTGAGCATGATTGTCCCCCCAATCACCGGCCCGCTTCTTCAGTGGCGGACCGCCCCAGGGGTAATCTACTTGGGATGGCCGTGTTTGTCTCGCTCATCGCGTCACGGTTCTGTTGTCGCCCGACTGTGGGTCGGCCTGACACAATGAGGGCAATACAGAGGTTAGTAGCGAGTAGTGGCGAGACCGAATCGAAGTCTTACGTCATACGTATGCGAAGTCGCTGGGCGCGTTCTTTAAAGGCAGCTTCACCGCCTTCTAGTATTTCGCATACTTGGCGGCGGATTTGTGGGTCCTCCAGACTGCCACTCTCGTATGAGATTTCGGGTAACTGGCCTGGCCGTGAGGGCCGCACGTTGCGACGATGACCTGATCCGCATCCGCGTTGACGATTAAGTTTGCGTTGTGAGTGACCAGGATAATTTGCCTGCGAAGCCTGGCTCGACGGAATCTCTGAACCAGCTCATCGAAAATCGATTTTGGATCAAGTCTTCGGGTTGATCGATAATCAGTGGACGATCATCATCTCAATCGATCGCTAGGTACAGAAGCAATAGCAATCCCTCGAGGTCCAGGCGAAAGCTGCTCAATATCGACGCCTTCGTACTGCACGCCATAGACAATTCTGATGTGATCGGTGCCATAAAGCCACGCGGATATGCGACCTTTCCACTCGCGAAAGGCTTTGGTGTTGTTTCGATCCACTCGTGCGTGGTCGAGCAGGTTGCGCTCATAGGTCTCGCGGAACTTTGCCATCGCGTCAGCCACGTCGGCGCTGGACCCGCGTTCCCAAACGGAAAGCAAATGCGTCTTCGCTGCCTCAAGCAGCGCCCGAGGCTCGTACAAGGCAGAAAGTTCGTTTTCCTCCTCAATGATGCCGTCGAAAACCGCGGCGTAGCTATCCCGCCTAAATTGGATCAACTCCTTAATTCTCTCATCAGCCCTGCTAGCGATTTCGATATCGCGGCCAGCTTGGCGAGCGCGGCTTCATCGCGCGAGATTTTTTCCGAGAGGAGCGCGCGTCGCCTCAGGAGCTCGGTTCCGCTTGAAATCCGCGCCTCGCTCGCAGCGGCAGGCGCGGTCCTCATCTTCTCCCTAGCGACCCCCCCCCCTCTTCAAGCATTTCAGAGCGCCGCACTCTCAGGCCGAGGCGCCTGAGGCGAGCCTTCCACAACAAAGCCAGACCGTAAACCGCGACCACAAGACCGCGCGCGAGACGGTGCACGCGGCAAAGCCCAATACGCAAACGGCCCGGGACGAGGCGCCGGCGACGCCCACCGACATCGTGGTGGATCGCGCGAGCCCGCCAGAGACCGGCCGCGCCTCCTGGTACGATTTCACCACCGCCACCGCGAGCGGCGAAGTCATGGACGGCGACAGGCTGACCGCGACGCACCGCACGCTCCCGCTCGGCTCACGCGTCCTGGTCGAGAATCTCGACAATGGCCGCTCGGTCGTGGTGCGCATCAACGACCGCGGGCCGGTGAAGGGCCGCATCATCGACGTGTCGCGGGCCGCGGCGGAAGCGCTCGGCATGGTCGCGTGAGCCGCATCAAAGAAACGGTCGCCGAGGCCAAGACGAACACGGCCAAGCCGGACTGCGATCGAGGCGAGCGCGGCGCGCTGAATGCCTCAGAACTTCCAGCCGTAGCGCGGAACGCGCGCCTTATAGTCGCGATAGATCTGGCCGAACTTCAGCTCGAGATATTGCTCCTCGCGCAAGACCACGCCGTAATGGAGCAGGAGCAGCGCCGGCACCATCAACACCACGATCCAATCGGCCTTGAGCAGGAGCGCGAGGCCTAGCAGCGCGAGCGTGCCGCCCTGATAGGCCGGGTTCCGCACATGGGCGAAAATCCTGGTGGTGACGAGCGTGGTGGTGGGCTGGTCAGGCCTGATATTGGTGCCGGCGCTGGCAAAGGTGCGCCGCGTCATGGCTGGAAAAGAGAAGCCGCCCAGAAGCAGGATCAAGCCGACGATGAGCCGCGGCGTGATCGGCAATTGCCCGAGGATGCCGAGCGGGAAGAACCGGTCGAGAATGACGCCGAGGGCGATGACGGCGAGCAGGAGGACCGGCGGGAAGACGACGACGTCGGGATGGTCTTTTTGCTGGTCCAGCGCGGGCGAGGTCATAACTTAAGCCTACCCTACCGGTTCAAGGGCCCAAAGGCGGCGTGCGGCGGGAATGCCGCGCAGCTCGTGTTCGCCAAGGTCTGAGAGGCGGACGCCTCCGGCCAGCCCATTGCCGCCGCGGTTCACGACCCTGCTTGCGACGGCCTCGCTCACCACCACCTCGCGATGGAGCAGCTTCGCCATTTCGGCGGTGCGCGCGACCTCGTTCACCGATCGGCCGATGACGCCGAATTTCAGCCGCTCGCGCGTGCCGGCGTTGCCGAACACCACATCGCCGAAATGAATGCCGACGCCGAACGAGATGGCTTTCGCCCGCGCGTTCCCTTGCGCTTTGAGCGCGGCGAGCCGCGCTTGCGCGCCGGCTGCGGCGCTGAGTGCGCTCGCGCACGCTTCCGCCTCGCTCGATGCGCTCGCGGGAAAGAAGGCGAGGATCGCATCGCCGATGATATCGAGCACGTGCCCACCCTCCTCCATCACGGCGCCGGCGGCGCAATCGAAATAGACATTGAGCAGATCGAGGAAGGCTTCAACGGGAAGCGCGTCGGCAAGGCCGGTCGAATTGCGCAGGTCGCTGTACCAAAGCGCCGCGGCGAGTCGCTCGCCAGCGCCGCGCTTGATCAATCCCGACAGGATGCGCCCGCCGACCAGCGGACCATGGAAGGTGTTGAGCGTGTTGCGGGTAATCTGGTCCTTGATGACCACCCTGAGCGCGAGCGCGAGCGGCGCAAGCACCTGGCGCATGGCGGCGATGTCCGCCTCGCTGAACCCTGCCGGGCTGCGCGTCGACCATGAGGTGCCGAGGCCCTCATGCGTCTCGGGGGTCATCGCCGCGCCGCCGAACGAGACGATCAGCGCGAGGTAGTCGGTGACGCCCTTCGCCTTGAAATCCATGAGCACGGGAAAGCGCTCAGCTGTCGGGTCGCGGTCGATGCGGAGCCTGAGCTCCATCAGCTTGTTGGAGAGCATGTAATAGAAGGGGCTGAGGCGGAACTCAGAGCCGTCGGCATCGATATGGTCGTAATAGGTCACCGCGACGCCAGCCTCGTCGGTCCAGGTCACGCTCATGCCGTCGAACAGAGGATGCAGGATGCGGAAGCCGACCTGCATGCGATGGAGCGGCACGCCGCCTGAGACGAGGCGCTGCATCGCGCCCTCGACGAGATGCGTCACCGGCTCGTCAGCGATGCCCGAGGCGATGATCGAGGTGGCGATGTCCGGCTCGGCCCTGATGTGGCTGTGCTCCATCGCGCCTTTATCAGAGGCTGGCGTGGCGATTTCGAGACGGTTGCGCCGAGATGGGGCACAACTGCGGGGTCAGACCGACGAAAGCGGGCATCCAGTAGCTACCGCCCCCCGCGTCAAACGAGGCCCGTGGTTATTGGATTGCCGGTCCCTCGGGTCAAGCCCGAGGGCGGGCCCCCGGTCAAGTCCGAGGGCGGGCAAGCCCGGGCGATGACATCGTCCGGAAGAGGTTGCCGGCTAGCGGCAGCGGGTGCCGAGGGTAAAGAGGCAGACCGCACCGCGGCCAACGCCGCGCGCCGCCGTGACGGTGCCGCGGGCGACGCCACTTGCCGCCGTCGCCGTGCCGTGGACCGCGCCCTTGACCGGGTGCACCCTTGCATCTGCCGGCAACGCAAAAGCGGCGATCAGAAGCGCCGCGAGTGTTAAGACGCGCATTTCAGTCTCCCTTCGCGTTCGAGA
>DATFVO010000290.1:0-13440 GCA_035260265.1 Methyloceanibacter sp. | reverse complement strand
GCGTCAATTGCTGCGGCGGCAATATCGGCGCGCATCACCATGCCTGCGCCTCCCCCTGCCGGCGTGTCGTCGACCGAGCGATGCTTGTCAGTGGCGAAGTCGCGGATGTCGATGACCTGAAGCGCCCATTTGGCATCCGCGAGAGCCTTGCCGGCGAGACTCAAGCCGAGAGGCCCAGGGAACATCTCCGGGAAAATCGTGAGCACCGTCGCGCGCCAGGTCATGCGAGGCTACTCGAACAGGCCTTCGGGCGGAACAAGCGTGAGGCGGCCGCCTTCGGCATCGATCTCGGGTACCGTGTCTCGTGTGAACGGCACAAGCACTGTCGCGCCGCCGCCTTTGGGCTTCACTTCAAGCAGGTCGCCGGCACCGAAATTCTGAATCGCCACGATCTCCCCGAGTTGCGCGCCGTCTTGGCTTAGAGCCTGAAGCCCAATCAGGTCAGCATGATACCATTCCTCCTCTGGGCGCTCGGGCAGCATTTCGCGCAGCACGTAGAGCTTGGTGTGGAGAAGCGCCTCCGCTGCGGAGCGCGTGGTGACACCCTTGATGCGGGCGATCAGAGCCTTCGGCGTGGCGCGCAGGCTCTCGATCTCGATCCTTTGTCCAGTCTCATCCTGAAGCGGGCCGTAGCTCGTGATGCTTGCCGCCTCCTCGGTATAGGAGCGGATGCGGACCTCGCCTTTGAGCCCTTGCGCCGCGCCGATTTCGCCGAGCAGCACCAGCGCATCCTGATCGGCCAAGGCTATTCGGCGGCGGGCTGCTCGGGCTCGGCCGGAGCAGGCTCGGCAGGCTCAGGCGGTGCTGCGGCGGCTTCGGCCGCGGCCTTGGCCTTCTCCTCGGCGGCCGCGCGCTTCGCTTCCTCGCGCTCGACACGCTTCTTGCCAGGCTGGCCCTTCTGCGGATTCGAGCGCGCCGCGCGCTTACGCATGCCTGCGGCGTCGAGGAATCTCAGCACGCGGTCGGTGGGCTGCGCGCCATGCAACAGCCAGTGCTGGACCCGCTCCTTGTCGAGCCGCACCCGCTCGCCGTGGTCCTTCGGCAATAGCGGATCGTAGGTGCCGATCTTTTCGATATAGCGGCCGTCGCGTGGGCTCTTCGAATCGGCGACGACGATCCGGTAATAGGGCCGCTTCTTAGCGCCGGCCCGCGCCAGTCTGATCTTCAGGGACATGCTTTCGTTCTCCTAATTAGTCGACCTAACGTTTCTTCGATCCGGGAAGCCCTGGGAGCCCGCGGGGGATACCGGGGAGCCCGCGCGGTAACCCGCCGGGAAGTCCTGGAAATCCGCCGGGGGGCAGGGGAGGCAGGCCGCCTTGCTGAAGGCCAGCCCCTTGCGGCAACTCGGCCGGCATCTCCGGCGGGCGACCAGCGCCGAACATCTGGCTGAAGATGCCGCGCTTCTTGCCCATGGCCTTCATCATGTCGGCCATCTGCCGGTGCATCTTCACGAGCTTGTTGATGTCCTGCACGCTCGTGCCGGAACCTGCCGCGACGCGCTTCTTGCGCTTGGCATCAAGGATCTTCGGGTTGCGGCGCTCGGCCTTCGTCATCGACGAGATCATCGCCTGCTGGCGCTTCAGGATGCGGTCGTCGAGATTGGCGGCGTCGAGCTGCTTCTTGATCTTGCCGACGCCGGGAAGCATGGCGAGCACGCCGCCCATACCGCCGAGCTTCTGCATTTGCTGCAATTGCTCGGCGAGGTCGTCGAGATCGAACGCGCCCTTCTTGACCTTGGCGGCGATCTTCTGCGCCTTGTCGAGCTCGACGGTCTCGATCGCTTTCTCGACCAGGCCGACCACGTCGCCCATGCCGAGGATGCGGCCAGCGATGCGATCGGGATAAAAGTCTTCGAGCGCGTCGAGCTTCTCGCCGACGCCGATCAGCTTGATGGGCTTGCCGGTGACCGCGCGCATCGACAACGCGGCGCCGCCGCGACCGTCGCCGTCGACGCGGGTCAGCACGATGCCGGTCAGCGCCACCTGCTCGTCGAAACTCTTGGCGAGGTTTACGGCGTCTTGACCGGTCAACGCGTCGACGACAAGCAGCGTCTCGTGCGGCTTGGCGATCTTCTCTATGGCCGCCGTCTGCGCCATCAGCTCTTCGTCGATATGGGTACGGCCCGCGGTGTCGAGCAGGAGCACGTCATAGCTGCCGAGCTTGGCAGCTTTCAGCGCGCGCTCGGTAATGGCGGTCGGCTCCTCGCCAGCGACGATCGCGAGCGTGGCGACGCCTGTCTGCTCGCCAAGCACGCGAAGCTGCTCCTGCGCTGCAGGCCGCCGCGTATCGAGCGAGGCCATCAGCACTTTCTGCTTGTCGCGGCTCTCGAGCCGTTTTGCGAGCTTGGCTGTGGTCGTGGTCTTGCCGGAGCCTTGCAGGCCGACCAGCATCATCACCACTGGCGGCGTGGCGGCGAGGTCGATGGCTTGCCCATCTGAGCCAAGCACGCGGACCAGCTCGTCATGCACGATCTTGATGACCATCTGGCCAGGGGTGATCGACTTCACCACCTCCTGGCCGACCGCCTTGGCCTTCACGGCTTCGGTGACGTCGCGCACCACGTCGAGCGCCACATCGGCTTCGAGCAGTGCGCGGCGCACCTCGCGCATCGCCTCGTTGACGTCAGCCTCGGTCAGCGCGCCCTTGCGGGTGAGCTTATCGAGGATGCCGCTAAGGCGTTCTGATAGGGTCTCGAACATCAGTTCGTCTCAGTCTCCAAACACCAAACGCGCTCAAGTAGGCCAGAGGCAGGTAGCGCAAAGAAAAACGTCACCCGAGGGCGCATCGCGCTGTCGGGTGTTGACCCCCCTGCCTCCCGCTCAGTGCCAGCTAACCTCGCGAGCAACGCGCTCAAGTAGCGCAGAGCGCGGTAGCGCACCAAGAATGTGCAGGGCGGCGGCTCGTGATTAGAGCTGCCCTTGAATTCGGCCGGAATGTCGGCGAGGTGGGAGCCCAAGTCAAGTCTTGGATGGGCTTGCGAAATAGTTGCCGTGGAAGTGGAAGGGGATGGCGTGGGGCGCTTCGGCGCGCGCCTTCTCGGCCAGCGTCGCGGCATCGAGCACGAGCAAGAAGGATCGCTTCTTGGCGGTGTCGAGTACGATCGAGAGCAGCGCGCCGTCATCTTCGGCGCCGGCTGACGGAGTGGGCACGAAGACCGGCTCGCCGGGATAAAGTCCCGCCACATGCCATCTCGGCGCCGTGCCGGTTTCGGTATCGACCTTGACGATTGAGTCGAGAAAATCGTCCTTGGTCTGGACGCTCGTGCCCCAGACATAACGGTAGGGCTTACCCGCATTGGCTGCGTAGTTGATGCGCGGCAGTTCGAGCGGAACGTCAGCCAAGACCCGGCGGGTAACCGGCGCACCAGCGGCAAACGGAATGTGGAAGCGCGTCAGCGTGCCTATCGCGGTGATTGGCGCCCCGTTACGGAGCCGTGCGAGATAAAGCTGATCGATGATCGCAGCATCAGGATAAGCGATGAAATCTACCGTGAGGCGATCGTGATCGACGAAGGTATTGACATGGTGAAAGGCGAAACAGGCTTCGGCTGTCGCGGTGCGCACTAGCTTCCCTGTGCCTTTCTCGACGATGTGGAAGACAAGCCCCCGCTCAGGCTCCCAGCGATAGTTGCGAATGAAAGGCTTGCCTGAGAACCTGAGCTCGATCGGGTTGACCACCAGCGGAAACTCGGTGAGCACCAGGTGATCCCGGCTCATGCCGAAACTGTGCATGTAAGAGGGCCGTTCGACCGGAAGGTTCGCGACGGCCCGCTGCTTGCCATTGTCGCCTATTCGGCAGAGCCGATAGAGACTCTTCATGCCGAAATCGACAATGTAGTTGTAGTGGCAGCGCCGGGCCGCGTCGTAATGCGGGTGCGCCGTCGAGACCTGGCCTCTGAGCGCCCTGCGATAGCCGAACACGCCAAGCGTCTTCAGCGTCTCGGGCTGGAAGCGCATGGGGATCGATGTCTCGGTGAAGACGACCATCTCCCGCGCATAGTCTGAGACATTGACGCAGCAATTGTCGGTGAGTTTGGGATTGAACAGCGCGGCGACGCGGCCGAACAGCGTGCGGCAGGGATCGGTGGCGAACTCGCCGTAGGAGATCTTGCCGGTGGCTTCGGCGGCGGAGAACGCTTTGCTTTTGAGGAAGCGGCTCGTGTAGCTCACCCGGCCTTGCGCGAAGGCGAAGCGGTGCAGCATTGCGAGCCCGTCGAACCAGTGATTATAGGTCCGCGCCCCGACCTCGAACTTGGAAGGCCCGGTGCGGAGCAGCGCTCCTTCGAGCCAAGACGGCAGCGTGCCACTAACCTCGAGCGTGACCGGCTCCGGCGTCTCCTCTGTCAGCGAGCGGAAGCCCACGCCATACGGAAACGAGGTTTTGTCCAGCATCTGACATCCTCGCGAAGCCGGGAGCTAGACTTTCCTCCCCAAAAGCGGCTCAAGATGGACGGCGAGATCGAGCAGCGTCTCGTCACCTCCGGGCCATCCTATGAAGGAAAGCCCGATGGGGCAGCCGGCAGCCACTCCCGCAGGGACGGAGACTTGCGGCAGCCCGGCATGACCGGCGAGGCACGTAAAGCCGAGAGTGCGCGCGCGGAATTCCGAGAAGGAAGCGCCATCGGGGATGTCGCGCTCGGGCGGGAGCGTCGGCGTCGTAGGTAGCACGATCAAAGTCCCTGGCGAGACCAAGGCGAGCAGGTGGTCGGCAATCTCGTTGCGCAAGGCGCGGGCAGTCTCGGCTTCGGCCAGCGTGATTCCTGCCGCCATCTCGAAGCGCTCCTTGATGCCGGGTCCGAGCTCTACGTCGTGCGACTGAATGAAGGGCAGCAGCGAGGATTGGATCTCGAAGCCCTGGATGAGGCGGAAGGCATTGCGCCAGGCGGCGATTTCTTCCTCGCTGGCAATCTCCATGTGCCCAGGTTCGGGCAGAGCGCTCTTGAGCTTCCCGATCGCGTCCCATAGAGCCTGGTCCATGCTTGCCTCGGCATGGCGAAAGAAATTCTCGGCAAGGAACAGTCGCTCGATCTTGATTTCGGCCTTTGCGCCCTGGAGCAGCGCATGGCCCACTTTGCGGAACAGCGCGGCGTCGCGCGCGAGGAAGCCGACCGTGTCGTAGCTCGGGGCCATTGGCGTTGCGCTTGTAGTGTCGATGCGCCCGTAGGTCGGCCTCAAGCCATAGAGGCCGCAGAACGCGGCCGGCACCCGGATCGATCCTGCCGTGTCGGTGCCAAGAGCGAAGTCGCACATCCCGGCGGCGACCGCCGCAGCAGAGCCGCAGGACGAGCCGCCGGTCACGTGCTTCGGCGCGCGCGTGTTGACCGGCTGGCCATAGTGAACATTTGTGCCGAGCACGCTGTAGAAGAACTCGTCGCAGACGGTGATCCCAGTGCACGACGCTCCAGCTTCGAGCAGCCGCGTCATTGCCGGAGCCGTTTCCCGCGCAGGCGTCGCGTGCTCGTAGAAATCGGGATTGCCGTTCGAGACCTTGCGCTCTTCGATAGCGAACAGGTCTTTCACCATGAAGCTCGTCCCGGTGAGCGGGCCGGATTTGGCGCCGTCAAGCGGGTTCTTCAGCGTGTGAGGGACAAGCGCGCCGACCGGATCGACGGACGGAACCGAGATCATTCTTGCCCCTCGCTCCGCCGCATGGACTCTGGCGGAAAGGCCATATAACACGGGCAGCCTCCCTTCAATGCTTGAAACGGAGAACGCCCGTGCGCGCTGAGCAGGCAATCGAACGAGGCTTGCCGCGGGCGGTGTGGGCGCTCGGGCTTACCTCGCTGTTCATGGACACCTCCTCCGAGCTCATCCATGGTCTACTTCCCGTCTTCCTTGTCGTGACGCTCGGCGCGAGCGCTACCGCGCTCGGCGTGATCGAAGGCATCGCCGAAGCCACGGCGCAAATCACGCGCGTGTTCTCAGGCTGGCTGTCTGACGCGCTCGGGCGGCGCAAAGCCCTGACCGTCGCTGGGTACGGCCTTGCCGCGGCGACCAAGCCGCTGTTCCCGCTTGCCAATTCCATTGGGCTTGTACTGGTCGCACGTTTTGTCGACCGCATCGGCAAAGGGATCAGAGGCGCGCCGCGCGATGCTCTGCTCGCCGACGTCACGCCGCCCGAGAAGCGAGGCGAGGCCTTCGGCCTTCGTCAATCACTCGACACGGTCGGCGCAACGCTCGGACCCGCGGCGGCCATCGCGCTCATGTATCTCTTCAACGACGATATCCGCACGGTGCTGTGGTTCGCGGTCATCCCCGCAGTGCTTGCGGTGGTCGTTCTCGTGCTCGGCGTGCAAGAGCCAGCCGCTGTGCAACGCAAGGCACGGGCCCCACTCCACGCCAAAGAGATCGGGCAGCTTCCTTTCGCCTATTGGCTCGTCACTATCGCCGGCACAGTCTTCACGCTGGCTAGATTCAGCGAAGCCTTCCTCGTGATCCGCGCGCGAGACGGCGGGCTCGCTCTGGCCTGGGCTCCTGCGGTCATCGCGGTGATGAGCCTCGTCTATGCGGCAAGCGCCTATCCCGCCGGCAAGCTCCAGGACCGGATAGGGGCGCGGCCTTTGTTGTTGTCGGGCCTCGTTGCCCTCATTGCCGCGGACCTGCTGCTAGCCTTCGGCCCGACGCTCGTCGCGATCTTCGTCGGCATCTGTCTGTGGGGCTTGCACATGGGCCTCACCCAAGGCGTGCTCGCGGCGCTCATTGCGGCAACGGCGCCAGAACGGCTGCGCGGCACCGCATTCGGGCTGTTCGGCCTCGTCACCGGGCTTGCCACCTTGCTTGCCAGCATTGTCGCCGGCCTGTTGTGGGACAAGATTGGCGCCTCTGCCACGTTTCTCGCGGGCGCGGTCTTCGCCGCCTCGTCCTTCGCAGCCTTCCTGCTTATGAGGCGAGCGCCTGCCGGCATCGCTGGAAGTAAAGGACCCGCCGGCCCTATATAAGGGCGACTAAGTTTAGGCGGCGCTGATGCAGGCTCAGTCCATACTGTTCCGCAAGATGAACGGGCTCGGCAACGACTTCGTCGTGCTCGATGCCCGCACGCGCCCGCTTGTGCTCGGCGATGACGCCGTGCGCGCCATCGCCGACCGCAAGGAAGGCATCGGTTGCGATCAGCTCATCGCGCTCGAGCCGTCGACGCGCGCCGATGTGTTCATGCGCATCTGGAATGCCGACGGCGGCGAGGTCGGGGCCTGCGGCAACGCCGCGCGCTGCGTCGCATCGTTGGTCGCCGCAGAGCTCGGCGAGCCGCGTGTCAGCATCGAGACCGAGAGCGGGATGCTCGATGCAGCGGTCAATCGCGACGGCAGCGTCACCATCGACATGGGGGCGCCGCGTTTTGCCTGGAACGAGATCCCGCTGTCGAAGCCGTTCGATGATACGCGGCACATCGAGCTTGAGGTCGACGATCCGGGGCTTAATTCACCATCAGCGGTCAATGTCGGCAACCCGCATTGCCTGTTCTTCGTCGCCGATGTGGCGGCTCACGACCTCGCTCGCCTCGGCCCCGTCTTCGAGCGTCATAAGCTGTTTCCCGAGCGTGCCAATATCTCGCTCGTTCAAGTGCTAGGCTCCGATGCGATCAAGGTGCGCACCTGGGAGCGTGGTGCTGGACTTACGCGCGCCTGCGGAACTGCTGCCTGCGCTGCCGCCGTCGCGTCCGCGCGACGGGGGCTCACCGGCCGCAAGGTCAAGGTCAGCCTGCTAGGCGGCGATCTTTTGATTGAGTGGCGCGAGGCGGACGGTCACATCCTGATGACCGGCCCTTACGCCCTCGATTACGAGGGCACGCTGCCGGCGGAGCTGTTTCAACCCGCAAGTGTTTAGCTTCTCAAGAGTTTCGTGTTAGAAGCCCGGCACATGTCGGATATCGAGATCATCACTTTCGGCTGCAGGCTCAATGCCTATGAGTCGGAGGTCATACGCGAGCATGCCAACGCTGCCGGACTTCGCGACGCGGTGATCGTCAACACCTGCGCGGTGACAGCAGAGGCCGTGCGCCAGGCGCGGCAGGCGATCAGGAAAACACGTCGCGAGCGCCCCAACGCCAAGATCGTGGTGACCGGTTGCGCGGCGCAGATCGATCCGTCCCGCTTTGCCGCGATGGACGAGGTTGACCACGTTATCGGCAATCAGGAAAAGACCGAGTGCCGGACATTCGCTGGCCTCGCTGGCGAAGCGACCGAACGCGTCGTGGTCAACGACATCATGTCGGTCAAGGAGACCGCTGGCCATCTGATCGAAGGCTTTGGCAGTCGCGCCCGCGCCTATGTGCAGATCCAAAACGGCTGCGACCATCGCTGCACGTTCTGCATCATCCCGTTCGGCCGCGGGCCGTCGCGCTCGGTGCCGGCAGGTGAGGTCGTCGCGCAAGTGCGGCGGCTGGTCGAGAACGGCTATGCCGAGGTCGTACTGACCGGCGTCGACATCACCGCCTACGGCGCAGATCTCCCGGGCGAGATGGCGCTCGGCAAGCTCGTGCGCAAGGTGCTCAACCTCGTGCCGGAGCTTCCGCGGCTCAGGCTCTCCTCGATCGACTCGGTCGAGGCCGATCCCACACTGCTCGCAGCAATTGCCGAGGAGGAGCGGCTCATGCCGCATCTCCATCTTTCGCTGCAATCTGGGGACGACCTCACACTAAAGCGCATGAAGCGGCGTCATGCCCGCGCCGACTCCGTGCGCTTTTGCGAAGCGATGCGCAGCGTGAGGCCCGACATGGTGTTCGGCGCCGACCTCATCGCCGGCTTCCCCACCGAGACCGAGACGATGTTCAGGAACTCGTTATCACTAGTCGACGAGTGCGGGCTGACCTTCCTGCATGTGTTTCCCTTCTCGGCGCGGGAGGGCACGCCGGCGGCGCGCATGCCGCAGGTCAATGGCCGCACCATCGCGCGGCGCGCAAGCGAGCTCCGCGACAAGGGCGTTGCGGCTCTCAAGTCGCATCTCGCTGCCGCCAAGGGATGCCGCATCCAAGTGCTGATGGAGAGCCCCGGCCACGGCCGCTCGACTGATTTCACGCCGGTCAGACTCGACGCGCATACTGGCGCGGGCGCGCTCGTCGATGCCGTCGTTGCGGGCGACGATGGCAGTGCGCTGCTTGCGACGGTGACGTCATGACGGAAGCGAAGGAGCCGAAGCGGAGCTGGCTCGCCGAGCTCCGCAAAGGCCTTACCCGCACGTCGAATGCGCTGTCAGAGAACCTTGCCGGTGTTTTGACCAAGCGAAAGCTCGACGAGGAGACGCTCGACAAGCTTGAGGAAGTCCTGATCAAAGCTGATCTCGGCGTCGCCATGGCCTCGCGCATCAGAGACACGGTGGCGAAAGGCCGCTACGACCGGGGGATCGATGCCGACGCCGTGCGCGAAGTCTTGGCTTCCGAGGTCGCGCGCGTGCTCGAGCCAGTCGCCCAGCCTTTCGCATTTTCACAAAGCGCGCGTCCCTATGTCTTCCTAGTGGTCGGCGTGAACGGCACCGGCAAGACTACCACAGCCGCCAAGATGGCCCGCCTGTTCAAGCAACAGGGCCTGAGCGTCATGCTCGCGGCAGCCGACACCTTCCGCGCAGCAGCCATCGATCAGCTCAAAGTGTGGGGCGGGCGCGTCGGCGCCGAGGTCGTTGCCAAGTACGTCGGTGCAGACCCCGCCGGCGTCGCCTATGAGGCGCTCGAGCGGGCGCGTGCCGGAGAGAAGGCCGTGCTCCTGATCGACACCGCGGGCCGCTTGCAGAACAAGTCTGACCTTATGGCCGAGCTCGCCAAGATTGTGCGCGTATTGAAGAAGCTCGATCCTTCCGCACCGCACGGCGTGGTGCTCGTGCTCGACGCCACCACCGGGCAGAACGCGATCAACCAGGTGCAGATCTTCCAAGAGATCGCCGGCGTCACCAGCCTCGTCGTGACCAAGCTCGACGGCACCGCTCGGGGCGGCATACTGGTCGCCATCGCCGAGCGTTTCAAGCTCCCCATCAATGCCGTCGGCATCGGCGAGGGTCTCGATGATCTCGAGCCGTTCGATGCCCAAGACTTCGCCCGCGCGATCGCCGGGGCGAGACGCGAGAATGAAGCAGCAGCCTGAGTCAAACGTGCCCACGAAGCCCCTGCCGTCCGCTGCGCCGGAGGCGGACCGCTCCGTCTGGGCCAAGCTTGCGATCGAGCTTGGCCCACTGCTCGTGTTCTTCGGCACCAATGCCGCCGCGGGGATTTATGCAGGCACCGCGGCCTTCATGGCCGCCACGCTCGTCTCGCTCGTGGTCGCTTGGCTCCGTTACCACAAGGTGCCTGTGATGCCTTTGGTGAGCAGCGTCATCGTGCTCGTCTTCGGTGGGCTCACGCTCTATCTGCGCGACGAGACCTTCATCAAGCTCAAGCCGACCATCGTCTATTCGATGTTCGCCCTCCTGCTCGGAGGAGGGCTCCTCACCAAGAAGCCGATGCTCGAACTCCTGCTCGGTCCGGCGTTCAATCTTACCGAGGAAGGCTGGCGCAAGCTCACAATGCGCTGGGCCTTGTTCTTCCTCGCCATGGCTGCACTGAACGAGCTCATCTGGCGGAATGTCTCGACCGATGCCTGGGTGAGCTTCAAGGCGTTCGGCTTCCTGCCTCTGACGTTCCTGTTCGCGGTAGCGCAGGTGCCCTTGATGCAGCGCCATGAACCGCTGGCCGAGGCCGCTCCGGAAAATAAAAAGCGCGCCAGATCAGGCTAGTCGCTGAGGCAGCCAATTGGTCCCAGGGAAGGTGCCTAATTTGTAACCCAGGCTGTCACAATAAGGCTTGCATTGGTTGCAACCTGACGTTAGCTGTTCGCGTTTTCGAGTTGTGACAAGAGCTTGCAGCCTTGCGAAAGCAAGGTGTTGGTGCGGATGGTTACACGCCTTACGCGAACCCAAGGCGGTGCAGCAGAATGGCCAAAGGAGCGAGCCAGCTGAACCGCTCAGCGATGCATTTGCTGCACCGCGCCGGCCAGTGCGCTACCGATATTTTTGCCTCTGAGGCGCGTGCCAGCGGACTCACGCCACGCCAATTCGCCGTGCTTATGGCGGTCTCCGAGGAGGAGGGGCTGACCCAGACCGATCTCGTCGAGCGCACCGGCATCGACCGCTCCACACTCGCCGACATCGTCGGACGGCTTCTCAGCCATGGGCTCATTCAGCGACGCAGGGCCAAGGAGGACGCGAGAGCCTACGCCATCAAGCTGACGCCCCAGGGCGCCAAAGTCCTGCGCGAGGCGCAGCCCGGGGCTGCTGCTGCCGATACGCGGCTCCTTGCCAATCTCCCGCCGGCCAAACGGCAAGATTTCCTCGATTCCCTAAGCCTAATCGTTACCACCGCCCGCAAGTAGCGGCTCCTATCAGCCTTCCGGCGCGCCGCTTGGCGGCTTGAGTAGCGGGAGAATCTCGTCGCGGATCGCCTGCTCGGTAAGAGCTCCGACGTGGCGGTAGGCGATTTTGCCATCACCGCTGATGACGTAGGTCTCGGGCACGCCATAGACGCCGAAGTCGATGGCGAGGCGACCCAAGCTGTCGACGGCGACGCGGGAATAAGGATTGCCGTAACGCCCGAGATAGCGCCGTGCCGAGGCCTCATCGTCCTTGTAGTCGATACCGTAGAGCCTGATCGCCTGATCCTTCGCGAGGGCTAGGAGTAGGGGGTGCTCAAGCTGGCATTCGACGCACCATGAGGCAAAGACATTGACAATGGTCGGTTCGCCTTGCGCGAGGTCAGACGACGCGAAGCCAGGCACTTCCTTTCCACCATCGCCCACCAAGCCTTGCAAGGGCGGAAGCGTGAACTCTGGCACTGGTTTGCCGATCAGGGCCGAGGGCAGGCGCGAGGGATCGCCGTCTTGCAACGCGTACCAGAACAGGCCGGCAAGCGCGGCAAAGATCACGAAAGGAAGGGCGAGCCCGAAGCGCTTGCGCATGTTTGGCTGATTGGTCGCGTCGGTCATGTGCCGTGCTTCCTTGCCCGCTTCTCGGCCGCGCCGCCTTTGGGTTTTGCCGATGTACTAGCGGAGCGGCGCCTGATCCCGCGCCGTTCGAGATCGGCGAGAAGGCGCCGTTGCTTCCTGTCGTCCTCGACGATGAAAAACGCGAGCGCGGCGACCGCAACGAAGGTCACGCCATAGGCGGCGAGGATAAAGACAGCGTGCGGGCCGAGGTCGGGCATCGGAATTTTCGCTTAGGCCTCGACCAGAGCCGCGCGCTCGACCTGCGTCTGCCGCAACGCGCGCACGCGGCGCCGCAGGATCTCGGCGCGCATGGAAATGAGATGCAGAAGGATGAAGAGGAGCGTAAAGGCAAGTGCCATGACGAGGAGCGGCGCGAGCAGCGAAGGATCGATGGTCGGGCCACCCACCCGGAACACGCTCGCCGGCTGATGCAGAGTATTCCACCACACCACTGAGTAATGGATGATCGGGATATTGACGGCGCCGACCAGCGCGAGGATCGCCGCAGCGCGGCCTGCACGCCCCGGCTCCTCGATCGCCTGCCATAGCGCGAGCAGGCCGAGATAGAGCAGGAACAGCACGAGCACCGAGGTGAGTCGCGCGTCCCACACCCAGTAGGTGCCCCACATCGGCTTGCCCCATAGCGAGCCGGTCACGAGCGCGATGAAAGTGAAGGTCGCACCGATCGGCGCCGCAGTTTTGGCAGCGACGTCGGCCAGCGGATGGCGCCAGATCAGCGTGCCGAGCGCCGCCACAGCGATCAGCATATAGCCGAACATGGCAAGCCAGGCGGCGGGCACGTGGATGAATATGATCTTCACGGTTTCGCCCTGCTGATAGTCGGGGGGCGCAACGAAAAACGCGAGATAGAGGCCGATTCCCAGCAGGATCAGCGTCAACGCCGTGAGCCAGGGCATCATCCGGTCGACGAGGCTCAGGAAACGCGTCGGATTGGCGAGGCTGACCATGGCGGTTGGTCTAGTGGGTTTGTCGTAGAGGTGCAATTGCCACCGATTATTCCTTGATCATGCGGCGTTTCGCCGTCGATTGCCGCAACAACGCGCGAACCTGAGCAATGGGCGGCAAGTTTCTTCCGGATTGTTGCTGCCTGTTTAGGGGAAATCACACGCGGAGGAATCCATGGCCCAAGCGGAGCAATATGAAATCCTGGTTCTTGGCAGCGGCGAGGGCTGCAAGCTCGTGGCCTGGCATATGGCGAACGTACCATCGACGGCAGCGACATCCTGGTCGCGGCCGGACGCATCCCCAACACCGCAGGGATCGATCTTGAAAACGCAGGTGTCGAGCTGGACGAGCGCGGCTACGTCCGTGTCAATGAGCGGCTTGAGACAAGCGCACCCGATGTCTGGGCGTTCGGCGAATGCGCCGGGACCCCGCTATTCACGCATATCTCGGAGGACGACTTTCGCGTCGTCACCGAAAACCTTGCCGGAGGGAAACGCAGCACGCGCAACCGGCTGGTTCCCTACTGCCTGTTAACC
>DATFVO010000289.1:0-2191 GCA_035260265.1 Methyloceanibacter sp. | reverse complement strand
GAGGTGAAGCCGCAGTTCGTGGAGCCGCCGTTCCTATCCGTGTACTGGACACACCACGGCCGATAAATCTCGGCGGCCGCCGGGCGAGCATCAATTGCCGCGAGCGAGGACAAGGCGAGCACGAGCAACACGGCGCAATTTACTTTCATGGCGAGCCTCGCAATTCGGGTTGCCCCACTGTCCCATATTTCAGGACCATCCGCCGCCGAACACAATAGGCGCGAGAGTAACGAACCGGTGACGTACAAAAATCGCCGCTGCGCTGCCGACAGTCGCAACTCGAATCGGGCATCGCGTTTCATGCGGACAATGTACGGCCCGACACCGGCGCCGCAACGCACCGGTGTCGGCGGCCCGCCCAGACGTGGGTAGGTAATCTTCCGGATACCCGCTTGTCGTTTCCCGCGGTTAAATGCGTGGCTAGCTAGAAGGCCGCCCGCCGGGTGGCGGGCGAGTAGAACCCGGCAACCTCAACCTCCCTTGACTCACTATGTTTGCGCGCCGGCCGGCTCACCTCTAGAGTCGGCCGTAGCGCGCGGCCGTTCAGAACTGATTGCTGCAGAAATTCTTGTTAGCTGTGAACTAGGTCACTCGGCGTCGCTGACCATTCTTGGCATGGGTACCCCCGGGAGACTCGCCTCTCCCGGGGGCCCGGACCGGGGGTACGCGTACTGACAAGACTCCCCCTGGTCCGGACCCTCCATAGGCGCGCCGGTACCTCCACAGGAGGTAGAGACATCACCTCTTTGTGGGCGTGGTAAAGAACGACGCGCCCAGCGCACAAAACCGCCATGCCCCATGTCGTTCAGTTCCAATTCCGCTACAATAGCCGGGACTGGCACGAATGGGGTTTAAGCCCATGATGCGGCGCCGCGAGTTCATCACGCTGCTCGGCGGCGCGGCAGCCGCATGGCCTCTGGCGGCGCGCGCACAGCAGGGCGAGCGCGTGCGGCGCATCGCCATCCTCATGACCACGGTCGCGAACGATCCGGAATCGCTGGCCCGTCTCGGAGCATTTCTGCAGGGGCTGCAGGAATTGGGCTGGACCGACCGGCGCAACCTGCTGATCGAATATCGCTGGGCTTCTGGCAATGCCGAGAGCATCCGCAAGTCGGCGGCGGAACTGGTTGCTCTTGCGCCGGACGTCATTCTGGCCAACGGCACCACCGCCATGGGGCCGCTGCTGCAAATAACCCGCACGCTGCCGATCGTGTTCGTGAATGTCAGTGATCCGGTCAGCAGCGGATTCGTCGCCAGCCTAAGCAAGCCGGGTGGGAACGCTACCGGCTTCAGCGCGCTCGAATACAGTTTCGGGGGGAAGCTGCTCGAATTGCTCAAGCAGATCTCGCCGCTCGTCACCCGTGCGGCAGTCGTTCGGGACCCCAGCCTCCCCTCCGGAAGCGGACAGTTTGGCGCGGCTCAGGCCGTTGGGCCGTTTCTCAGCGTGGGAGTGAGCGCAGTCGACGCGCGTGATACTGGCGAGATCGAGCGGGCAGTCACGGATTTCGCGCAGACGCCAAATGGCGGCTTGATCGTGCCGGCGAGCACGCCCGTGATCGTTCATCGCGAGCTGATCATCGGCCTCGCGGCCAAGCATCGGCTCCCCGCAGTCTATCCCTATCGCTTCTTCGCCGCCGACGGCGGTCTGGCGTCCTACGGTGCTGACTCGATCGATCCATATCGGCAGGCCGCCCGCTACATCGATCGCATCCTCAAGGGTGAAAGGCCGGCGGAACTGCCGGTGCAAGCACCCACCAAGTACCAGCTGGTGATCAATCTGAAGACCGCCAAGGCGCTCGGCCTCGAAGTGCCGCCGACGCTCCTCGCCCGCGCCGACGAGGTGATCGAATGAGACGGCGCGAGCCGACGGTATCCTTCGGGCTTATTCGTCTTGGTCGGGTTCTCGGATGACTGGCGGCTCCCGTTCATCCTCTGATTCGTTGTCTTCGTCCTGATCTTCATCATCTTCATCGTTGGGGTCTCGCGGCGGCGGCGTGCGGCCGATGGTGGTGAGAAGGCATCGGTCGACCGGCGAAAGATCTTCCGGGAAACGATAGGCCATGTTGGGCTCGCTTGGCTGGATATTGTCACATCGCCGATGGTGAGGCGGGCGATGTAGCAACGCGCCCCTCTTCAAGCTCGTTCCAGCGCCGACGAGGTAATCGAGTGACCGGGCTAATGTCCGCTATTG
>DATFVO010000288.1:0-7328 GCA_035260265.1 Methyloceanibacter sp. | reverse complement strand
CCCAAGAGCATGGACGGCCCCAGGACTCTGGCCGAGGTCGATCCCGAGCTGCTTAGGACCTACGAGCGCCTCGGCATCCCGCTGTCGGAGCAGAAAGTGCTCGCTGGCGTTGACGGCGCTCGCATCGATGGTGGGCGCGTTGCGGTCGATGCCGTGTTCGACAGCGTGTCGGTGGTCACCACCTTCAAGGAGGAGTTGGCCAAATCGGGCGTGATCTTCACTTCCGTCTCTGAGGCGGTGAAGACCCATCCCGAGCTCGTGCGCAAATATCTGGGCTCGGTCGTGCCCATCACCGACAATTTCTACGCCACGCTCAACTCTGCGGTGTTCTCCGACGGCTCGTTCGTCTACGTGCCGCCCGGCGTGCGCTGCCCGATGGAGCTTTCCACCTATTTCCGCATCAACGAGAAGCAGACCGGTCAGTTCGAGCGGACGCTGATCATCGCCGACAAGGGCGCCTATGTCAGCTATCTCGAAGGTTGCACGGCGCCGATGCGCGACGAGAACCAGCTCCACGCCGCCGTGGTCGAGCTTGTCGCGCTTGACGACGCCGAGATCAAATATTCGACGGTGCAGAACTGGTATCCCGGCGACAAGGCAGGGAAGGGCGGCATCTATAATTTCGTCACCAAGCGTGGCGATTGCCGGGGCAAGAACGCGCACATCTCCTGGACACAGGTCGAGACCGGCTCCGCCATCACCTGGAAGTATCCGAGCTGCATCCTGCGCGGCGATGGCTCGCGCGGCGAGTTCTACTCGATCGCCATCTCCAACGGCTATCAGCAGGTCGACTCCGGCACCAAGATGGTCCATCTCGGGCGGGACACGTCGAGCCGCATCATTTCCAAGGGCATTGCCGCGGGCCACTCCAGCAACACCTATCGCGGGCTGGTCTCGGCGCATCGGAAGGCCGCCAGTGCGCGGAACTTTACCTGCTGCGACTCACTCCTCATTGGCGACAAGTGCGGCGCGCATACCGTGCCCTATATCGAGGCGAAGAACGCGTCGGCCACCTTCGAGCACGAGGCGACCACGTCCAAGATCTCCGACGACCAGCTGTTCTACTGCTTGCAGCGAGGTCTTTCGGCCGAGGAGGCCGTGGCGCTGATCGTCAACGGCTTCGTGCGCGACGTGCTGCAGCACCTCCCCATGGAGTTCATGGCCGAGACGCAGAAGCTCATCGGCATCAGCCTCGAGGGGAGCGTCGGATAAGTCATCTATCTCACGACTTGCACGTCATGCCCGGGCTTGACCCGGGCATCCAGGGCTGCAATTCCCGAGCAGGAGACCGTGGATTGCCGGCTCAAGGCCGGCAATGACGAGTGTATGGAGTGAGAGTCAGAACCAGAGTCAGTGCCAAGGGGAGAGGGATTAGAGAAGAATCGTAATGATTGAGATCAACAACCTGCACGTCAATGTCGAGGGCCGCGAAATCCTGAAAGGCCTCGACCTCGCTTTGCCGCAAGGCGAGGTGCACGCCATCATGGGCCCTAACGGCTCGGGCAAGTCGACGCTTGCTTATGTGCTCGCCGGCAAGGGCGAGTACGAGGTCACGGCTGGCACCGTCACCTGGAAGGGCCGCGACCTTCTCGCCATGAACCCGTCCGAGCGCGCCGTGTCAGGCGTATTCCTCGCCTTCCAATATCCAATGGAGATCCCCGGCGTCGCCACCATGACCTTCCTGCGCACGGCGGTGAACGCGGTGAGGAAGGCGCGCGGCGAGGCCGAGCTTTCGACGCCCGACTTCTTGAGATTCGTGCGCAAGAAGGCGAAGCTGCTCAAGATCGACCCCGAAATGCTGAAGCGCCCGCTCAATGTCGGCTTCTCCGGCGGCGAGAAAAAGCGCAATGAAATCCTGCAGATGGCTCTCCTTGAGCCCGCGCTTTGCGTGATGGACGAGACGGATTCAGGCCTCGACATCGACGCCGTGCGCATCGTTGCCGAAGGCGTGAACGCGCTTCGCGCGCCGGACCGCGCCATGCTCGTCATCACCCACTATCAGCGGCTCCTGAACTACATCGTGCCCGACCGCGTGCATGTCCTGTCGGACGGGCGCGTGGCGCGCTCTGGTGGCCCCGAGCTTGCGCTCGAGCTCGAAGAGTCGGGCTATGCCGATTTCGGCGGCGATGCTGCGCGTGACGAGGCTGCAAGCGGCGCGGCAGCGTAAGGAAGAAACCGATGGAGTTGCCGGTCCAGCAGTTCCGTACCAAGGGCGAGCAAGCCTATCTCGACATGTTCGACCAGGCCCGCGACGCGCTTCCCGGCGCGCGCGATCCTTTCGTCTCCGGCTTACGGACGAAGGCCATCGAGGCTTACGCCCGGCTTGGCCTGCCGCACCGGCGCATCGAGGCGTGGAAATATACCGACCTCCGCTCGCGGCTGACCGACGCCTTTCCGCTCTTGAGCGCCGCCGGCGTGGCCGTTGGCGACGGCGACCTAAGCCGCGCGCTTGGTAGCGCGCTCGCCGCGCTTCCCGCCTATCGCCTGGTCGTCGTCGAGGGCGACTTGCGTGCCGATCTCTCGGATCTCTCCGCGCTCAAATCTGCCGGCGTCGAGGTACTCTCGCTCGCGCGAGGCTTGGAGAAGCCGCCGTCCTGGCTGAAAAAGGTCCTTGGACAGGTCAATCCGCGCGACGACGATGCAGTGCTCGCGCTCAACACCGCATTGATGACGGGCGGCGTCGTCTTGCGCATTGGGGAGGGTGTCACCCTCGACAAGTCCATCCACATCATCCAGCTCGACGGGACGGGCGAGCCGGCCTCGACCGTCACGCGGAATGTCGTGGTGGCCGAGCAGGGCAGTTCCGTCACTCTGCTCGAAAGCTATGGCAGCCTTGGTCTTCGGGGCTTGCAGCGCAATGCGGTCACCGAGCTTAGCCTCGGCAACAAGGCCGCGATCAGGCACATCAAATTGCAGCGTGACGGTGAGGACGCGTTTCATCTTGCGACCTGGTTGGTGAGGCTTGGGGAAGACGCCCGCTATGACGCCTTTCAGTTCTCGCTTGGTGCGGCTCTCGCCCGCAACCAGATCTATGCGCGCTTCGCTGACGAAGGCTCCTCGGCCAACATCTCCGGTGTTTTTCTTTTGCGCGGCCGCCAGCATTGCGACACGACAATCCTCGTCGAGCATCTCGTCCCACGGTGCGGAACCCGCGAGCTGCTGAAGGCCGTCCTCGACGATGAGTCGCGCGGCGTGTTCCAAGGCAAGATTATCGTCTCGCCCGGCGCGCAGAAGACTGACAGCAAGCAAATGGCGCAGGGACTGCTTCTGTCGGAGACTGCCGAATTCGATTCGAAGCCCGAGCTCGAAATCTTTGCCGACGACGTGGTGTGCGGCCACGGCTCGACCTCTGGCCAGATCGACGAGGACCTCTTGTTCTACCTCGAGGCGCGCGGCATTCCGGAGCCGGAAGCCCGGGCGCTTCTGATCCAGGCCTTTGTCGGCGAGGCGCTCGAGCGTATCGAGGACGAGGGGCTGCGCGAGGCGTTTGCCGCGGCCTCGTCCGAATGGCTCGGCGTAAGCTTCGACTGAAGGAGCGGGCGATGACCGTTCTCACCCCGTCGTCTAAGGATCTCCAGGCGCTCAGGGCCGCGCCTTTCGACGTGCAGACGATCCGCGCCGACTTCCCCATCCTCTCCCAGAAGGTGCACGGCAAGCCGCTGGTCTATCTTGACAACGGCGCCTCGGCGCAGAAGCCGCGCATCGTCCTCGACACCGTCCAGCGGGCGTACAGCGAGGAATACGCCAACGTCCATCGCGGGCTGCACTATCTGAGCAACCTCTCGACCGCGAATTTCGAGAAGGCGCGCCAGACCGTGCGCCGCTTCATCAACGCCCGCTTCGACGAGGAGATCATTTTCACCCGCAACGCCACCGAGGGGATCAACCTCGTCGCCTCGTCCTATGGCGCCCCCAATATCGGGGAGGGGGACGAGATCCTGCTCACCATCATGGAGCACCATTCCAACGTCGTGCCTTGGCATTTCCTGCGCGAGCGCCAAGGCGCGGTGCTGAAATGGGCGCCGGTGTCCGACACGGGCGAGTTCCTGCTGGATGAGTTCGAGCGGCTTATCAGCCCGCGCACCAAGATCATTGCTTTGACTCACATGTCCAACGTCCTCGGCACCATCGTGCCGCTGAAAGAGGTGGTGCGCATCGCGCATGAGCGCGGCATCCCCGTGCTCGCCGACGGCGCGCAAGGGGCGGTGCATCTCCCCGTCGACGTGCAGGACCTCGACGTCGATTTCTATGCCTTCACCGGCCACAAGCTCTACGGCCCGACCGGCATCGGCGTGCTCTACGGCAAGAAGGAGCACTTGGAGCGCATGCGCCCCTACCAGGGCGGCGGCGAGATGATCGGTTACGTGACCAAGGACGAGGTGACCTACGCCGCACCGCCCCATCGCTTCGAGGCTGGCACGCCCGCCATCGTGCAGGCCATCGGGCTTGGCGCGGCAATCGATTATGTCGAGGGCGTCGGCCGTGAGCGCATCAAGGACCACGAGGATGTGCTGCTCGACTACGCCATGGGGCGCTTGAGCGAGCTGAACTGGCTCCGCATCTTCGGCCGCGCGCGAGACAAGGGCAGCATCGTCGCCTTCAACATCGACGGCGCCCATCCTCACGACGTGAGCACGGTTCTTGACCGCTATGGCGTGGCGGTCAGGGCCGGGACCCATTGCGCCGAGCCGCTTTTGGCCCGCTACGGGGTGACCTCGACATGCAGGGCGTCCTTCGCCATGTATAATACGGTCGAAGAGGTCGACCACCTGGTCGAGGCGCTGCATAAAGCGCGCGAGATGTTCGTTTAGGGTCTTGAGACCAAATGACTGAGAAAACTCAAAAAGAGGATGCCGCGCGGAGCGGCGCTGAGCCTGAGGCTGCTTCGGCCGAGGAGGCTCCCGAGATCAAGGCTTGCGTCGGGGCCACCGGCGGCGGGGAGGGCGCTGCTGCGCCTGTGCCGAAGGGTGACGGCTCTGCCATTCCTCCCGAAGAGCTGGAGCGGCTCAGGACAGACCTCATCGCTGCGCTCAAGACCGTGTTCGACCCCGAGATCCCGGTCGATATCTACGAGCTCGGCCTCGTCTATCGCCTCGACGTCGATGACGACCGTAATATCGAGATCGACATGACGCTGACCGCGCCCGGCTGCCCGGTCGCTGGCGACATGCCGGGCTGGGTCGAGAATGCCATCTCCTCGGTGCCGGGCGTGGGCCAGGTGAAGGTCAACCTCGTGTTCGACCCGCCGTGGGACATGAGCCGCATGTCCGACGAAGCGAAGCTCGAGCTGAACATGTTCTAGCGGCCCTTGAAGCCTCTCGCGATTTACCCCAACTTCTGCCCATGACCACCCGTCCCCGCCCGCAAGTGATGAGCCTGACCGAGGCCGCCGCCGAGCGTATTCGCGCGCTGACTGCCGGGTCGGGCAAGGAGATCGAAGGCGTCCGCATCGGGGTCAAGAACGGCGGCTGCGCCGGCATGGAATACACCATGGAATATGCGGGAACGCGCGGGCCGCACGACGAGGTCATCGAGGACAAGGGGGTCAAGCTCTTGATCGACCCGACGGCCGTCATGTTCCTGCTCGGTACCGAAATGGACTATCGCACCGACCGGATGCGCTCGGGCTTCGTGTTCAACAATCCGAACCAGACCAGCGCCTGCGGCTGCGGCGAGTCGGTCTCGCTCAAGCCCGCTGCTGAAGCGGCTGAGACTGCTTCCGCCCCCGAGAAGGCGTCTTAGTCTCTTTTCACCAACAATCCTCTCGTCATTGCCGGGCTTGACCCGGCAATCCAGTCCACTTGCGCCTCAGCGAGCTGAGAAGGAACGGCATGGATGCGCGGATCAAGTCCGGGCATGACGGAGGAGTGGATGAGAGGCTGGAGGGAACGGCGATAAGAGGCTGGAGAGGCGCCCCTAAGTCACGCGCACCGGGCGCATCATGAAGGCGGGGACGTGATCCCCCATGCCCTGCTGTTTCGAGCGTCCCGGCTGAGGCGGCGCTTTGCTTGCCGGCCGGTCGGCTGAGGCGTGGGCGCCATGCGCCGGCTTGGGCTGGCCGTGCTGCTTGTGCTGGTGCTGGTGGTCGTGCCGGAAGTCTGGCCGGCGGTCTTCCCTCGGTTGGCTCCCGTTGCCGTTTTGTGGAGCAGCGCTCCGCGGCGCCTCGTGTCTTTGTTCGTGTCTTGGCCCGTGATTGGCTTGCGCGCCAGGGCCTGAAGGTCTCTTGTTTCGTCTCGATCTCCCGCCTCTGCGGTGGCGGCCATTGGAGCGGTGATCGGACGCTTCGCTCAACTCCGTCATTTCCCCTGGCGTGGGCGCCCCGTCGATCCACGGAATCTCTCGGCGGAGTAGCTTCTCGATGGCCTTGAGCGCCTTGATGTCTCTCGGCGTTACCAGCATGGCGGCAAAGCCTTCGCGCCCCGCCCGCCCCGTGCGTCCGATACGGTGGACATAATCTTCCGGGTGGATCGGCACGTCGTAATTGAAGATGTGGCTGACCTCTGGGATGTCGAGGCCACGCGCCGCCACGTCGCTTGCGGCAAGGAATGCGATCTTGCCATTGCGGAAGGCGTCGAGCGTCGCCGTGCGCTGATGCTGGTCAAGGTCCCCGTGCAGGGCGCCGACACTGAAGCCATGGCGCAGCAGCGACCGGTAGAGAATGCCGACGTCCTTCTTGCGGTTGCAGAAGATGATGGCGTTCTTGACGTCGATCTCCCGCATCAACGCCCTGAGCGCCTCCCGTTTGCCTGCCGGATGGTCAGGGGCCTTTTTCAGGCGCTGCACGATCGTTGGGGCGGCGGTTGCCTGCGGGGTGACCTCAACGCGCTCGGGCCGGTGAAGGAACTTGTCGGCAAGGCGCTGGATCTCTGTAGGCATGGTGGCTGAAAAGAACAGCGTCTGCCGGGTGAAGGGGAGAAGTTTGCAGATGCGCTCGATGTCGGGAATGAAGCCCATGTCGAGCATGCGGTCCGCCTCGTCGATCACCACGATTTCCACGCCATTGAGCAGGAGCTTGCCGCGCTGGAAATGGTCGAGGAGGCGGCCTGGGGTCGCGATCACGACGTCGGCGCCGCGATCAAGCTTGCGGTCCTGATCCTCGTAGGAAACGCCGCCTATTAGGAGAGCCACGGTCAGCTTGTGGTTCTTGCCAAGGGTCTCGAAATGGTTGGCGACCTGGGCGGCAAGCTCGCGGGTCGGTGCCAAGATCAACGAGCGCGGCATGCGCGCTCTTGCGCGCCCTCTTTCGAGCCGCGTCAGCATCGGCAGAACGAAGGAGGCGGTCTTTCCGGTTCCAGTCTGGGCGATGCCGAGAACGTCGCGGCCGGCGA
>DATFVO010000287.1:0-6357 GCA_035260265.1 Methyloceanibacter sp. | reverse complement strand
AGCTTGCTTGGGGCCTGCTCCGTGGCCTTCTTGGAGCAGATGAGCTTGGTGTCAGGCGTGATAGTGCCGGCCTTTAGCGCCTCGAATGCCACGTAGGCGGTCATCAACTTGGTGAGCGAGGCGGGGAACCAGGGAACGTCGGCATCCTCGGCGTAGAATATGGTGCCGTTATAGGGCTCGAAGAGGAGCGTGGGGGCGGCGGAAGCGACCGAAGGAGCCATCAAGATCGTTCCGACGAGGAGGCCAATGCCCGCGCGTCTCGGCATCGTTCCTGGTTCCTGTTCCCTCATTCAATCGACCGAAGAAGATCCTCCTTAAAGGCCGAGTGTGGTCATGAAAAATGTCGATTTCTAGGGTCGGCCTTGGATTTCGGAGAGAGCGCTGCGAGGTGATCTTTCCCTTTGTCGAAGTTCGCTAATGTCGCCTATTGGCACAAAGCGGACATGAAAATCGCGTTGGAGAATGTCTGCTTTCTAGCGCAAAGCAGACCTTGATTATGTAAGCCCCAATGTCAGCTTTTGACCCGGACACCTTGCCGCTTGACAGAACACTATCGTCGCCATGCTAGGTAGCGCTCACCGAGGTTTAGTCCTTGGTCATTTCACCAACTCAATTTCGCTTAGCGGCCATTCCTTGGTAGAAAACGACTCGAACGGCGGAATTCTACATGAACAACCCCCGTGTATTCGTTATCGCGATGATCTTCTTCGCAGCACTGGCTTCAATTGCCAGAGGTGAGACGACAGCCTTTACCGCTGAGCTCAAGGGTTCCTCGGAGGTGCCACCCACGGAAAGCAACGCAAAGGGCAAGGCCGAGGTGACTTACGACGGCTCTACCAAAACCTTACGCTGGACAATCAGCTATTGGGGTCTAACCGGAAGCGCAACCGCTGCCCATTTCCACGGGCCCGCTGCGGAAGGTGAAAACGCAGGGGTCATGATCACAATCTCTCCGTTGCCGAGCCCGATGAAAGGTGCGGCCATCCTAACTGAAGACCAGTCCAAAGCCCTACTAAGCGGTAACATGTACATCAATGTGCACACTGCTAAGTACCCAGACGGTGAAATTCGGGGCCAACTCACACCTGCGAGTTGAGGCTATCTCAGCGACCACTAAGCGTCGTCTGCCTTCACTTAGGCGGACTCACGTTAGGTCGGTCGAACACCTCCGCTAATGACCCAAAGCGGTCATTGGAGTCCGATGTTCGGTTCCGGTGGCGCGACTTCCTAGCTCTTCTTGGAGGTCACCACGTACACATTGCCCGGCACAAAAGACACCTTCTTACTCCCGCACTTGGGGCATTTCGGTTTCAGGGCTTCATGCTCGGCGATGGTCTCGGTGCGTTCAAATTTCTTCCCGCATTTCCAACGTTCACTCCAATCAACGCCATTGCGGGTGTAGCTTTGCGGCCCTCGATGTTCAGAAGGGTGCGGTAGCCGTCATGCTTGACTTCATGGATCCAGCCTGCACGCGGAGGAGGATGATCGACGGGGCTTGCGAGTTGCGGCTTGATGAACTCCAGAGACATGCAATCGATTTAGCAGAGGTCGAGAAAATTGCGAGTCCAGCACAGGGGTTGGCCTCAGACGTTTACGCAAGCCCTTAGGACCTCTAAGCCTGCATGTGGATGGTATCGATTAGGCACTGCCGTCCCCATTTATTATGTGTGATAGAGGGTGGCCATTCAGAGTGAGATTCTTTGTTACCTCTATCGTTACCGCAAGAAGACTTCAGCCCGCATCAACACATTGAAAAATGGACGTTTTGGGCCATAGGGGCAGCCTGATGCAAGATCAGGCGTTACCGGAGGCGTCCCACAACGACATGGCTAACGCCATTCGGGCGCTCGCCATGGACGCGGTGCAGAAGGCCGATTCCGGCCATCCCGGCATGCCCATGGGCATGGCCGATGTAGCCACGGTGCTATTCACACGCTTCCTGAAGTTCGATGCGAGCCACCCCGACTGGCCAGACCGCGACCGCTTCGTGCTCTCCGCCGGCCACGGCTCGATGCTGCTTTATGCGCTGCTCTATCTCACCGGCTATCCCGAGATGGAGCTCGATGAGCTTAAGCGCTTTCGCCAGCTCGGCTCGCGCACCGCGGGCCACCCGGAATATGGCCTCGCCCCGGGCATTGAGACCACGACGGGCCCTCTTGGCCAGGGCCTAGGCAATGCCGTGGGCATGGCGCTTGCCGAGCGGCTGCTCAACCGCAGCTACGGCGATGAGCTCCTCAGCCACTACACGTATTGCCTGGCCAGTGACGGCGACCTCATGGAGGGCATCAGCCAGGAGGCAATCTCGCTCGCTGGCCATCTCAAGCTCGGGCGGCTGATCGTGATGTTCGACGACAACGAGGTCTCGATTGATGGCCCGACCAGCCTCGCCGTCTCGGACAATCAGATTGAGCGGTTCAAAGCGTCGCACTGGCATACCGCGCGCGTCGACGGCCACGATCCCGAGGCGGTGGCGCTCGCCATCGAGAATGCGAGGGCCGTCACCGATAAGCCGTCGCTGATCGCCTGCCGCACCATTATCGGCTATGGCGCCCCGACCAAGGCTGGCACCGCAGCGACGCACGGCGCGCCCCTCGGCGAGGAGGAAGTCAAGGGCACACGCGAGCAGCTCGGCTGGCGGCACCATCCTTTCGAGCTGCCTAAGCCCGTCCTCGCCGCCTGGCGCGCAGCAGGCAGGCGACATCGCGCTGCCTATGAGACCTGGTCCCAAGCGGCAAAGCCCCTGGATGCCCACGCCCGCGCTGCGCTCACCGACCCGATCGGCGCGAAGGTCGCGGCAGAGATCAAGGCCGCCGTCGCCGCCGTCAAGTCCGACTTCACTCGCGAAGGCGCGAAGCTCGCGACGCGCCAGTCTTCGCAGAAGGTGTTGGAGAAACTCGTGCTGGTCATTCCTGGGGTGATCGGCGGCTCTGCCGATCTCACCGGCTCCAACGGCACGCTCACCAAGCTGCATAGCATCGTCAAGCCGGGGGACTTCTCCGGCAACTACATCCATTATGGCGTGCGCGAGCATGAGATGGCTGCTTGCATGAATGGGCTGTCGCTACATGGCGGCATGGTGCCTTACGGGGGCAGCTTCCTCGTCTTCACCGACTACTGCCGGCCTTCGATCCGACTGTCGGCGCTGATGCAGCAGCGTGTGATCTACGTCATGACCCACGACTCGATCGGGCTTGGCGAGGACGGCCCGACCCATCAGCCCATCGAGCAACTGGCCTCGCTGCGCGCCATGCCGAACCTCAATGTGATGCGTCCAGCCGACTCGGTCGAATGCGCCGAATGCTGGGAGCTTGCACTCCTCTCGAAGCGCACACCCACCATCCTTGCGCTCACCCGCCAAGGCGTCCCGCTGCTCCGCAAGGCCCACATGGACGAGAACCTCTCGGCCAAGGGCGCCTATGTGCTGGTCGAGCCCAGGGGCAAGCGTGACGTGACCCTAGTCGGCACCGGTTCTGAAGTGATGCTCGCGGTCGAAGCCGCCAAAACGCTCGAAGGGAAGGGCATCAAGGCCGCCGTCGTATCGATGCCTTGCTGGGAGCTGTTCGAGGCCCAAGATGAGGGGTATCGGAACGCCGTTCTCGGCTTGGCGCCGCGGGTCGGCGTTGAGGCTGCCGCCGAGTTCGGCTGGCCGAAATGGCTGGGGCCTGACGGCGCCTTCGTCGGCATGCACGGATTCGGTGCCTCTGCGCCGGCTCAAGACCTACATAAGCATTTCGGCATAACGGCTGAGGCCGTCGCTGCCGCCGCACGTAGTTTGATCGAGAAGTCGAGGAGTAAGGGAGGACATGGCTAATAAGCGCGTCGCCATTAATGGATTTGGCCGGATCGGCAGGCTCACCTTCAGGGCCTTCCTCGAATCCGGCCGCAAGGACCTCGACTTTGTCGCGATCAACGATCTCGGCTCAGCGGAGATGAATGCCCATCTCCTCGAATTCGACAGCGTGCATGGCCGCTTCCGCGGCAGGATCAACGTCGCCGACGGACATCTCAAGACCGACGGTCAGGATGTTGCTGTGCTTTCCGAGGCGACACCGGAGAAGCTTCCTTGGCGCAACCTCGGCATCGATATCGTGATGGAATGTACGGGCCGCTTCACCGACCGCGACGGCGCTGCCAAGCACCTGACTGCGGGGGCCAAGCGGGTGTTGGTCTCAGCCCCATGCTCCGGCGCAGACCTCACCGTCGTGTTCGGCGTCAATGACGACAAGCTCACCCAGGAGCATCACGTTGTCTCCAACGCCTCCTGCACCACGAACTGTCTCGTTCCCGTCGCCAAGGTGCTCAACGATGCGGTCGGCATCAAGCATGGCTACATGACTACGATCCACGCCTATACCGGCGACCAGCGCACTGTGGATACGCTACATAAAGATCCGTATCGGGCGCGCGCCAGTTCCGTAAACCTAATCCCAACATCGACCGGCGCGGCCAAAGCCGTCGGACTCGTGCTGCCTGAGCTCAAGGGCAAGCTGGATGGCGCCTCGATCCGCGTGCCCGTGCCAAATGTGAGCCTCGTTGATCTCACCTTCCAGGCAGTGCGACCCACGACACCCGAGGAGATCAACAAGGCCGTGACCGCAGCCGCCAACGGACCGCTCAAGGGCATCCTCGGCATCAACGATAAGCCGCTCGTGTCGTCCGACTTCAACCATGACCCAAGGAGCTCGATCTTCGATCTCAAGGGCACGCATGTGGTCGACAGCACGTTCTGCCGGGTCGTCGCCTGGTACGACAATGAATGGGGTTTCTCCAATCGCATGAACGACACGGCCGTGGCCATGGGCCGGCTGATATGAACGAACAGAGTGCGGCCCGGAAAGAGGCCAACGTTGGCGGGCGCAGTCTCGATCTCTCCAAGGTCAGGTCGATTGACGGCGTCGATGTTCGCGACAAGCGCGTGCTGGTGCGCGTCGACTTCAACGTGCCGATCGAAAATGGCGTCGTCGCCGACATGACCCGGCTGACCCGCGTGCTGCCCACCATCGCCAAGCTTGCGCGCGAGGGGGCTAAGGTAGTGGTGTTGTCCCATCTCGGCAGGCCCAAGGGCACGCCAACTCCCGATACGTCGCTCAAGCCGGTCGCCACGAAAATACAGGAGCTGATGCCTGGGACCGTGGTCCGCTTCGCCGCCGCGCCTTCAGGCGAGGACGCCAAGCGCGTCGTCGATACATTGAAGCGCGGCGAGGTCGCCGTGCTCGAGAACGTTCGTTACCACAAGGGCGAGGAGAAGAACGACCGCGACTTCGCCAAGGCTCTAGCCGCGCTCGGCGACCTTTACGTCAACGACGCCTTCTCCTCGTCGCACCGGGCGCATGCCTCGCTAGAGGCCATCACCGATCTGCTGCCCTCTTATGCCGGCCTTCTGATGATGGCCGAGATCACGGCGCTGGGAGAGGCGCTTGAGCAGCCCGAGCGGCCTGTTATGGCCATTACGGGCGGGGCTAAGGTCTCGACCAAGATCGAGGTCCTGACCAATCTCGTGTCGCGTATGGACCAGCTCGTGGTGGGAGGGGGCATGGCCAACACGTTTCTGCTGGCCGAAGGCTTTATGCTCGGCGCCTCGCTGGTCGAGCGGGACTTCGTCGCCACCGCGAAAGGCATCATGGCTAGAGCCGATGAGTCCGGCTGCGAGGTCTTGCTGCCGATCGATGTGGTAGTGGCCAAGGAGCTCAATGCTGGGGCGGATTGGCAGGTTTGCGGGGTTAGCGAAGTTCCTGCCGACACCATGATCCTCGATTTCGGCCCGCAAAACGTGGCGGACCTCAAGCGGCGCCTCGCCAAGGTCAAGACCGTACTGTGGAATGGCCCGCTTGGCGCCTTCGAGACACCTCCCTTCGGCGAGGGAACCTTCGCACTCGCCCGCGAGGTTGCCAAGCTGACGAAGGCCGGCAAGCTCGTGAGCGTGGCTGGCGGCGGCGACACGGTGCGGGCGCTCAACGAAGCCGGTGTTGCCGACGATTTCAGCTATGTCTCGACCGCCGGCGGAGCCTTCCTGGAATGGCTCGGCGGCGCTGAGCTGCCCGGGGTCGGCGCGCTCGCCCGCAGCGGCTCCCGCGCCCATTAACTTCTGTGACTATTTGCGACACTTGTCATTCCCGCGGAAGCGGGAATCCAGTAATCATCCGCCAAGAGTTATCTGGGAAACCAGGGGGTGTTGGATTGCCGCCTTCACGGCAATGACAAGGAAAGTCGGACCATTGGCCCGCGACATCATCATTGCCCCGTCCATCCTCTCTGCCGACTTCGCCAAGCTCGGCGAGGAGGTGCGCGCCATCGATCACGCCGGCTGCGACTGGATCCATGTCGATGTCATGGACGGCCATTTCGTGCCGAACATCA
>DATFVO010000286.1:0-7290 GCA_035260265.1 Methyloceanibacter sp. | reverse complement strand
TCTGACTGACGGCGATAGTCTGCCAGACTTCGTAGCCCCTGAACTCAGAGAAGGCGAGCCCGTCCGGCACTTGCACAGTGTACTTGTCCTGCGCGGAAATGGCCCTGCCGCCCAACGCTGCGAGCAATCCGATTGCGATCGGGCGCGCGACAAGCGCGTGCACCATCGATGCTCGGCCACAGCATGCGCTCCCTGGAAAGAGTTGAAGCGGACGGATCGAGGCTGCCCGGCCGCTCAGCCGTGCCGCAGTAGATGCAAGCTGAAGAGCTGGTCCGGATCGGTCCAGGCTCTCACGGGCCGCCAGCCTGAGGCGCCGGCGAGGGCCTGGAATTCTCTGACCGTGTACTTGTGCGAGTTCTCGGTGTGGATGCGCTCGCCCTCGGCAAAGGCAAAGGTGCGGCCCAGCACGCGCACGGTCTGCCGCGCAAGGCTCACGAGATACATCTCAATGCGGCCTTGCGACTCGTTATAAACAGCGTCGTGGGCGAAGTGAGTGAGGTCGAAATCGCCATCGAGCTCGCGGTTGATGCGAGCGAGCAAGTTGAGGTTGAAAGCCGCTGTGACCCCGCGCGCGTCGTTATAGGCGGGAATCAGAATCGATGCCGGTTTCTTGAGATCGACGCCGATCAGGAAGGCGCTGCCCGGCCCAAGCAGCTTCGCGGCGTTGGCCAGAAAGGCTTGCGCCTCAATATGGGTCAGGTTGCCGATGGTCGAGCCGGAGAAGAAGCCGAGCCTGCGGTGAAATTTCGCAACACTGGGAAGGGTCCGCGTCGTCGTGAAGTCGGCGATAAGGGGCAGGATGGTGAGGCCGGCATGCCGACTCAATAGCCACTCAGCAGCCTCTCTCAGGCTCTCGGCGGCGATGTCGATAGGGATATAGGCAGGGAGCTTCCCGAGTGCGCTGATGAGCAGGCTCGTCTTGCGGCTCGATCCCGATCCAAACTCGACCAAGACGCGGCCCTGGCCGGCGAGCTTGGCAATCTCAGCGCCGTGGACCTCGAGCAGTCCGGCTTCGACGCGCGTCGGGTAATACTCCTCGAGCTTGACGATCTCCTCGAACAGCTCTGAGCCAACCGCGTCATAGAAGAAGCGGCAAGGAATGCTGCGCGGCGTCCGCCCAAAGCCCGACAGCACTGCGGCGGCAAAATCGGATTGGGCGCGCTCCTGCTTCGCGCGAAGCCCGAGCGCATGAGCCGGCGTCCCGGAGGGGAGGTGAAGGGAGATATCGCCCTCCATCACGCGTCGGAGGCGAGGCGCAGGCCCACGAACTGCCAGCGCTGATGGGGATAGAAAAAGTTGCGATACGTTCGGCGGATGTGGCCGTCTGGCGTCGCGCAGGAGCCGCCCCTCAGCACGAACTGGTTCACCATGAACTTGCCGTTGTACTCGCCGACAGCGCCTGCTGCCGCCTTGAAGCCGGGATAGGGGAGATAGGCGCTTGCCGTCCATTCCCACACGTCGCCGAACATCTGCTGGAGCGTGGCGCCGGGCTTGGCTGGCATCGGCTGCAAATGACCTTGGCCGAGTGTGCGGCCCTGGAGCGGGACACTCGCCGCCGCGACCTCCCATTCGAACTCGGTGGGGAGCCGATACCCGGCCCAGCGGGCAAAGGCATCGGCCTCGTAATAGCTGACATGGGTCACGGGCGCGGCGAGGTCTACCGGCCGGAAGCCAATCAGGCTCATTTGCATGTAGCCGCCTTCCGCCTTTTCGAAATAAAGCGGCCCCTGCCAACCCTGGCCGTTCACTGTGTTCCAGCCGTCTGCGAGCCAAAGCGTCGGCGTGGCATAGCCGCCATCCTCGATGAACTTGATCCACTCGGCGTTGGTCACGCAGCGCGTGGCGAGCTTGAACGGACGGATCAGCTCCTCGTGCCGCGGGCCTTCGTTGTCATAGGCGAAGCCATTGCCATCATGCCCGACCTCGAAGATCCCGCCGTCAAAGGACACGAAGGATGGCGGCGCAGCCTCGCCCGCGGCCACGCCGGGCCGCGCCTCGCGATAGGCAGGCTTGAGCGGCTCTGCGGCGAATAGCGCAAGAACGTCGGTGAGGAGCAGCTCCTGGTGCTGTTGCTCGTGATTGATGCCGAGCTTGACGAGCTCAGCCACCTCGGGCCGAAGCGGCTGCTCGAGCAGCCGGCCAAGCGCCTCGTCGACGAAAGCACGATAGGCACGCACCTCATCGGCGGAGGGACGCGTAAGCAGGCCGCGTTTGGGACGTGGCTGCCGCGGGCCTACGCTCTCGTAATAGGAGTTGAAGCAATATTCGAAGCGCTCGTCGAACACCTGGTAGCTGGGAAGAAAGCGTTTCAGGATGAAGGCTTCAAAGAACCAGGTGGTGTGCGCGAGATGCCATTTGGTTGGGCTCGCGTCGTCCATGACCTGGACGACCTGGTCCTCGTCGCTTAAGAGCCGCGCGAGGTCGGTTGAGAGTACCCTCGTCTCGAACAGGCGATCGCGTAAGATGGATGAGGTCGATTCGGCGCTGGAGTTCGGTTCGGCGAGGACGGCGTTCCGCGCACTCATCACTGGTTCCCTTCCGGCAATCGCACCCAACGCGGAGATTTAGCAGCTTGTTCCGAAAGCCTAAATGCATAACCATGCACAACTCTGTGAGCGCGACTTGATTTTCTCTTGGAGTCTTTGATGTTGGAATACGGTGCCAAGGGCGAGGATCCGGTCAACTCCTTCGACGGGAGGCAGTCGGAGGCCGCGGCGGAGCTGCAACGCGGCATCTGCCGGGCATTTCGTACCCTAGGCCATTCGGTTATTACCGAGCTGCCGCTCGCCAATGGCCGCCGCGCCGATGTCGTTGCGCTTTCGGGGAGCGGCGATGTGCTGATCGTCGAGATCAAATCCTGCCTACTCGACTATCGGACCGACGCCAAGTGGCAGGATTATCTCGATTATTGCGACAGGCTCTATTTCGCGGTACGGGCCGACTTCCCTTGCGAGGTTATTCCCGAGGAGGCGGGGCTGATCCTTGCCGACCGCTATGGTGCAGAGCTCGTGCGCGAGGGTTTGGAGGAGCGCCTATCGGCCGCACGCCGAAAGGCGATGATGCTCACCTTCGCTCGCGCTGCCGCGCTCCGCTTGCAGCAGCACCTAGACCCTGGCTGCAGCTTCGAGCTTTAGGCTTACTTTGGGGCGCGCTTGGCGAGGATGCGCTGCAAGGTGCGGCGATGCATGTTGAGCCGCCGTGCGGTCTCCGAGACGTTGCGATTGCAAAGCTCGTAAACTCGCTGGATGTGCTCCCAGCGCACCCTGTCGGCCGACATCGGGTTCTCCGGCGGAGGCGCCTTCACCGTGCTCGTCGACGCAACCAGCGCATTGTAGACATCGTCAGCGTCGGCGGGCTTGGCGAGATAGTCGACTGCGCCGAGCTTCACCGCCGTGACGGCGGTCGCGATATTGCCGTAGCCGGTGAGCACGACGGCGCGGGCTTCGGGCCGCACCTCTTTCAGCGCGGCGATCACGTCGATGCCGTTGCCGTCATCGAGACGCATGTCCACGACCGCAAAGGCAGGAGGCCGGCGCCGCAGAGAGGACAAACCGTCCTCGACCGAGGCGGCCGCCTCGACCAAGAAGCCGCGCGTCTCCATGGCGCGTGCGAGCCGCGCCAGGAAGGCGCGGTCGTCATCGACGATGAGAAGAGTATTGTCGGGCACGCCGGTTGACTGCGACGGCGTGGGCGAGACCTGCTGAACGTCCATGGCCAAGCTCTCCTATGACCCTGCTCCAGCCCTTGCCACGAGCTAAGCGGTTTTGCGCCGGTCGGCAACGATACCAAAGTAGGGGGTCACTGAAAAATGAACTGCCGGTAACGTTCGGCAGCCGGGCTTTTTGCCCCACTTTATCTCGCTTGCCGGAACTTTAGCTGACCGGCTCCGGCCTGACCTCGGTCCGCGCCGGGCGTTGCTCGAATTTCATGCGAGGCCAGGCCACCGTGACGCTTGCGCCTCCTTTCACCCGGTTGGCGAGCGCAAGCGTGGCGCCAGAGCGCTCGAGCAAGGTCTTGGCGATAAAGAAGCCGAGCCCCATGCCGATATGCTCGTCGGGCGCCTCCTGCCGCCAGCCATGCGCCGGACGTGTGGTGACGAAGGGCTCGCCAAGCTGCTCCAGCACGTTGGGCGAGAAGCCCGCGCCGTCATCGGCGATGACTATTTCGACCGCGCCGTCAGACCAGCGCGCCTCCACCTCAACCTTGCTCGAGGCGAAGTCGATTGCGTTCTCGACGAGATTGCCAAGCCCATAGAGAACGCCGGGATTACGCTCTGCCACCGGCTCCTGGGCCGCGGGGCTGCGCGGCGCTACGCTGTCCGCGGCTGCGATCCTGACCTCGATCGGCACCGCGACCATTCGGTGCGGCGCTACCACCTCCTCGATCAAGTGGCTCAAGGGGAGGCGCGACACTATCAGATCGTGCTGCTCTCCGCCTCCTGCGAGCTCGGCAAGGATCTCGCGGCAGCGTTCGGCCTGCGCACGAAGCAGCACCACGTCGTCGTAATGCGGGTCACTTGGCTTTGCGTCGCGCATCAGCTCCTTGGTGACAACGGCGATCGTGGCAAGAGGTGTGCCGAGCCCGTGCGCTGCGGCAGCGGCGAGCCCATCTAGTGCCGACAGCTTCTGCTCGCGGGCGAGCACCATCTCGGCGGCGGCCAAGGCCTTTGCCATGCGCCGCGCCTCCTCAGCGGTGCGCCAGGAATAGAAACCAATGAACAGAATGCCCGACACCACCGCGGCCCACACGCCCATCACGTAAGGGAAGGGGAGCAGCAGGTTGGCATGGTGGAACCAGGGCAGCGGGTGATGGAAGGTCGTAAGCAGCGTCGCAGCGCCGATGGCGAGAGCGCCAAGCGCGGCGGTGATCCTGATCGGCAAGGTCGAGGCTGACACCGTCACCGGCGCGATAAGCAGAAAGGCAAACGGGTTCTCGAGCCCGCCGGTAAGATAGAGCAGGGCGGCAAGCTGGAGGACGTCGTACGCCAGCATGATGAAGGCATAGTGGGCCCGAAGGCGCTGGCTTGCGGGATAGCGAATGCGCAGCGCGACATTGATCCAGGCTGAGAGCGCGATCACAGCGAGGCAGCCGCCGATCGGCAGGTCGATGCCGAGCACCCAATAGGCACCCACCACGGTGATGGTCTGGCCGAGCACGGCGAGCCAGCGGAGCCGCACGATGGTCTGCAGGCGCAGGCGGCTTTCGCCTTGCCGCAGCCAGTCCGGTACGTGGGGGCGGCGGCTGATTTGACTATTGTCGAGGGCGGCCATAGCTCAAGTCTAACACGCGGGGTCGAGCCATAATTCCGACAAAGCGGACGAGCAGCGCAAGGTCATGGACGAGAGAGTTGACGGTTTCGGCAAGCAGACCGGCGCTGAGCTTGCTGGAGATAGCGCCGCAGAGGCAATCGTTCCAGTGGCGGTGCGCGACCTTACCAAGGTCTATGGCCCTGTCACCCCGGTGGATCATATTAGCTTCAAGCTCGAGCAGGGAACGACCGTGGCTCTGCTCGGCGGCAATGGCGCCGGCAAGACGACGACCATCGCGATGCTACTCGGCCTCGTCATGCCGAGCTCCGGCGAGGTCAGGGTGTTCGGGGCGGATGTCAGCCGGAACCGCGGCGCAGTGGCGCACAGGCTGAATTTCCAGAGTCCATATGTCGACCTGCCGGCGCGGCTGACGGTCAGGCAGAACTTGAGCGTTTATGCCGGGCTATATGGCATCGCCAATACGCCGGAGCGCATCGCCTATATCGCCGAGGATCTGCAGATCGAGCCTCTGCTTGATCGCGAGACCGGCAAGCTGTCGGCAGGGCAGAAGACCCGCGTGGGACTAGCCAAGGCGCTGCTCAATGCGCCCGAGCTTCTGCTGCTCGATGAGCCAACCGCTTCGCTCGATCCCGACACCGCAGATTGGATCAGGCGGAAGCTCAAAGACTATGCGCGGTCGCGCGGCGCCACTCTGCTGCTTGCTTCGCATAACATGGCCGAGGTCGAGCGGCTCGCCGACCGTGTCATTCTGCTCGACGCAGGCCGCATCATCGAGGACGAGACGCCCAAAGCTCTGATCGCGACTTTCGGGCGCAAGACTCTGGAAGAAGTGTTTCTCGACGTGGTCCGCGGACACGCCAGGCGGAAAGCGCCATGAGCGAAGCGCGCACAGTGCAAAGCGGCGCAGAGCCCATCCTTCTCGCGCCGACAGGTCTCGGCGGGTCCATCAGGCGCGTCAAGGCGCTGGTGCGTCGCTACATCTACCTGTTGCGGAGCTCTGGCGTGCGGCTCGTCGAGTTGATCTACTGGCCTTTCCTGCAGATGCTGACCTGGGGCTTCCTGCAGAAATATCTCGCGGGCACCACCAACCCTCTGGCGCAGGCGGCAGGCGTACTGATCGGCTCAATCCTGCTGTGGGACATTCTATTCCGCTCAAACATCGGCTTCGCCACCACCTTCATCGAGGAGATGTGGTCGCGCAATCTCGGCAATCTGCTAACGAGCCCGCTCCGTCCCTACGAACTGATCATTGCGCTCAGCGTGTGGAGCGTGATCCGCCTCAGCGTGAGCATGATCCCCGTTGCGACCGCCGCCTATTTCATCTTCGGCTTCAACCTGCTCGATCTCGGCCTGCCGCTTGTCGCCTTCTTCGCAGTGCTTGTGCTGACAAGCTGGTCGCTCGGACTGATCTCGGCGGGCGTGATCTTGCGCTACGGCTTGGGCGCCGAGGAGCTTGCCTGGTCTCTCGCCTTCCTGCTTCTCCCGCTTTGCTGCGTCTACTACCCGGCCTCGGTGTTGCCGAGCTGGCTGCAAGTCGTTGCGCTCGCGCTTCCACCGACCCATGTGTTCGAGGGCATGCGCTCGATCCTGTTGCACAACACATTCGATCCGACGGAGCTGGGGTGGGCGCTCTCGCTAAATGCTGTCTACCTCCTCGTCGGCTATATCGTCTTCAGCCGGTTCCTTGCGAGCGCGCGGGTCAACGGCACGCTTCTCAAGTTGGGCGAATAGATGCGCGGCCGCCTGCTCATAGTGATCCTTGCCGGGTTTCTCATCGGCGCCCTCGGTGGCGCTAGTGCGCTGATCCTCACCAGCGGCGCGCAAACTCCAAAGGTCGAGACGACTGGCACGGCTCTGATCGGCGGTCCCTTCACCCTCGTCGACCAGAACGGCAAGACGGTCACTGACCGCGATTTCCGCGGAAAATACATGCTGATCTTCTTCGGCTTTACCCATTGCCCCGACATTTGCCCGGCGGAGCTGCAGGTGATGTCAGCCGCGCTCGACGCGCTCGGCCCCA
>DATFVO010000285.1:0-2848 GCA_035260265.1 Methyloceanibacter sp. | reverse complement strand
AAGGGCATCCCGAGAACCGGAATGACCCAGCCGCTGCGCTAATAACTAAGGGCATTATGGAGGCGTGGCACTGTGAGGGGGATGCCCAGCCGTAGACGCTTTGAATGGGCCGAGGGCTCCCGAGGGTCGTAGGACCGTCGGGCGCAAAACGAACGGTGTTAGACTATGGTGGCTCGGCGCTGGCGTTTACCTAGGTCTCGTTCTCTTCGACCACGTGGGTGATTCGAACGAGCGGAACTTCGCCTTGGGCTGAAGCGAATTGACGATGTCGTTGGTCGAAGGCTTTGGGCTGAGGCGGGCGCGGTCATGGCGGCGGCACTTATGATCAAGGTCGCGGCGAGAAGGGTGATATGACGTGCTGATGCGGGCTTCATTGGCGGTCCTCCCTCCGCTTTTCGCGGCTCCGGCTTGAGTTTCGCGCGGAACCCTATTCGGCTCAAGCTGAACCGCGTGTGAACGCTCGGGGTAAATTACTCCGCGGCGTCAGGGGCGAATTGCAGTTCGGCAAGCCGTGCATAGACGCCGCCGCGGCCGATGAGAGTCTGGTGCGTCCCCTCCTCTACGAGCCGCCCATGATCGAACACGAGGATGCGGTCGGCGCGGATCACGGTGGCGAGCCGGTGGGCGATGACGAGCGTGGTGCGGCCTTCCATGATCTTCTCGAGTGCACGCTGCACCAGCGTCTCGCTCTCAGAGTCGAGCGCGCTGGTCGCCTCGTCGAGCAGCAGGATCGGGGCATTGCGCAACACGGCGCGGGCGATGGCAATTCTCTGCCGCTGCCCCGCCGATAGGGTTACGCCTCCCTCGCCGAGCATGGTCTCGTAGCCTTGCGGCAATGCCGCGATGAAGTCATGGGCAAACGCGGCTTTTGCCGCCGACTCGATCTCGCTGCGGCCGGCCTTCTCGACGCCGTAGGCGATATTGGCGGCGACTGTGTCGGCAAACAGCGCGGTCTCTTGCGGCACGAGCGCGAAGCGGGCGCGGAGCGCGGCAAGCTCGGCCTCGTTGGCCGGCACTCCGTCGACCTCGACCGTTCCACGATTTGGGTCATAGAAGCGAAGCAGAAGCGCGAAGATCGTGGTCTTGCCTGCGCCCGACGGACCGACCAGCGCCACCCGCTCTCCCGGCGCTATACGGAAACTCACTTGCGGTAGCGCGCTGGTTTCGGGCCTGAGCGGGTAGGAGAACGAGACGTCGCTGAACGCGACCTCGCCGCGCGGCGGCACTGGCAGCGCCTTCGGACGTGTTGGCGATTTGATCTCAGACCTGACCTGGAGCAGTTCGCCAAGACGCTCGGCCGCGCCTGTGGCCTGGCTGATCTCGCCCCAAACTTCGCTGAGCTCACCCATCGAAGCCGCGGCGAGCAAGGCATAGAGCACGAATTGCGAGAGCCTGCCGCCGGTCATGATGCCCGACAGCACATCCTGGGCACCGTACCACAACACGCCGACCACACTGGCGAAGGTGAGAAAGATGGCAATTGCAGTGAGCCCGGCGCGCGCCTTCGCCCGGGCGTCCGCAGCACCGAAGGACCGCTCGACCGCCTCGCCGAACCGCGCCGCCGCCGCCTTCTCGTGGGTGAAGGCCTGCAGCACGCGCACCTGGGAGAGGCTCTCGCTCGCATAGGCAGAGGCTTGCGCGAGCGTATCCTGTGCGCGGCGCGACAGCGCCCTGACCGAGCGCCCATAGGCGACCAGCGGAACGACAATGACGGGGATGGCGATGAGCACAGCGAGCGAAAGCTTGGGGCTGGTCACCACCATCATGACGGTGGCGCCGATGAGGAGCAGGAGATTGCGCAGCGCCTGTGAGATCACCGTGCTCGCCGCCGCCTTGATCTGCGTCGTGTCCGCGGTGAGCCGCGACATCACCTCGCCCGAATGCGACACCTCGTAGAAGGCGGGGCTCAAGCCGGTGAGGTGCTTGAAGACGTCGCGGCGAATGTCGGCCACTACGCGCTCGCCGAGCCAGTTCACGCAATAAAAGCGCGCGGCGCTCGCCAGAGCGAGGATCAGTCCGATGCCGACAAGGGTCGCGAAATATTTATCGATAAGGTCCGGCTCGATGCCAGAGAAGCCGAGGTCGATCATGCGCCGGACGGCCATCGGCACGGCGAGCGTCGCTCCCGCCGAGACAAGCAGGGCGGCGAATGCGGCCGCGAGCATGCCTTTGTGGCGAAGGAGATTGGGCTTGAGCGCAAGCAGCGGCTTGAGCGAGGCGCGCTTTACCTCCCTTTCCGCCTGAGGCGTGAAGGCCTGTTCTCGCCGGTCTTTAGGATCAGATTTTGCGTTTACGAGTTGCACAAACGAACGCGCCCAGCTTTTAGGTTTCGGGGGGGACTTTAAGGGCGCATGGGCTTTGCGAAAAGGGTTAGATGCCAGCGCGCTGTTACGGCGCAGCTTGTGCCGCTTGCCAAGTTCCGTTATAGGCTCGCTCCAACAAATTCCCGGATTTGCAAGGCAGACGCCATGAAGAAGGACATTCACCCCGATTATCACCGCATCAAGGTGGTGATGACCGACGGCACCGAGTTCATCACGTACTCGACTTACGGGTCCGAGGGAGACACGCTGAAGCTCGACATCGACTCAAAGACCCATCCGGCCTGGACCGGCGGCGGCCAGCATCTCGTCGACCGCGGCGGACGCCTTACGCGCTTCAAGCGGAAATACGAAGGCTTCCTCAAATAGCCGGCTGACGCCTAGTCGGTCTTCCTAGGCGGACAGGGCTGGACGCCCATCTGTTCCGGCTCTACTCCAACATCAACGCGCTGCGCCACCCCGACAAAGTTGGAATCGCATGGGGGCATCGGAGCTATGGTCGGCACCTATATGCCTTCGAGGATGTG
>DATFVO010000284.1:0-8643 GCA_035260265.1 Methyloceanibacter sp. | reverse complement strand
ACTGCGAGGCTCAAGGGGTGAGCATCGAGATCAGACTGATGCAGGGCGTCAGCGACGAGTTCCCGCGCGACTTCGCCTGTTGCGCCCGCCATGTCGATATCACCGTTCTCGGTCAGCCGCGCCACGGTGATCCGCTGATCGGCCAATATGCGCTGGTCGAACGATGCCTATTTGCTTCTGGCCGCCCGGTCATCATCGTGCCGGCGGCGCCTGCGGCAATGGTACGGCCGGCCACCGTCGTTGTGGCGTGGGACGGCAGCCCGCAAGCTGCGCGCGCCTGCAACGACGCGCTGATTTTCCTCAAGCAGGCCGACCGCGTGGTGCTCCTGGTCGGCGTGCCCGCAGAGCCTGGAGAGGATGGCGAGCCTCACGTGGAGGATATGGTGGCGCATCTGAAGCGCCACGGTGTTGCCTCAGAGGTGGTGCGCCTGAAGCTTGGCGGCGACGATACGGGCAAACTCTTTCTCGGCAAGACCAGGGAGCTGAAGGCCGACATGGTGGTAATGGGCGCGTTTCACCATTCGAAGTGGCGGCAGTTCATTCTCGGCGGGGTCACGCTGACCATGCTCGAAGAAGCGACATTCCCGCTGTTCATGGCGCATTGAACGGGCAATGACGGTGCATCTCATCAAGCTTTGCGTTGGCTGTGACACAGTGGAGGAGCTCGCAATATGGCAGGCAGAGCGGCTCAAGCGCTTGAAGCGTGCGCGCAAAACGCCTGAGCTCTGTCATCGCACTCTGCAAACGCCGCGACGGCGCGATGAGGTGCTCGACGGCGGCTCGCTCTATTGGGTGATCAAAGGCTTCGTGCTCGTGCGCCAGAGGGTGCTCGACCTCAGGCCCGACGCGAAGGACGACGGGACCGCTTGTTGCGGTATTGTGCTCGACAAGGAGCTGGTGGCGACGAGAGCCCATCCGCGCCGCGCCTTCCAGGGCTGGCGCTATCTCGAAGTTGCCGATGCGCCCAAGGACGCTGGCGTGGTCGATGCTGCCGTTGAGGACATGCCGCGCGGTATGCGCGATGAGCTTCGCGAGCTCCGGCTCATTGACTGGTAGGCAGCACCGGAACGTTGTCGATCAGACGCGTCTTGCCGAGATAGGCTGCGGCGAGAACTCGCGCGCGCTTCACCGGGCCGGACAGCGGCTTCAGCGTGTCGGGGTCGCGCACCGCGACATAGTCGACGCGAAAACCTGCCGCCTGGAGCTTAAACCGGCCAGCAACGCAGGCGGCATCGGCACCTTCGCCTCGCACCAGCGACGCAGCAACCTCCGAGATGGTTTGATGCAACAGGGGGGCAGTCTCGCGCTCAGAGGGTGAGAGATAAGCGTTGCGTGACGACAGTGCGAGTCCGTCATTCTCGCGTACGATCTCGCCGCCAAGTATCTCGACCGGGATGTTGAGGTCGCGCACGAGGTGCTTGATGACAAGCAGCTGCTGATAGTCCTTCTCGCCAAAGATTGCCATGTCGGGCGCGCATTGCAGCAGGAGCTTGGTGACCACGGTGGCGACGCCGTCGAAATGATTGGGCCGGTTCGCCCCGCAAAGGTCCTCGGTCAGGTCGCCGATGCTCACTTTGGTGCTGAAGCCCCCGGGATACATTTCGGCGGTATCAGGCACGAACACGAGGTCGGCGCCGGCCTCGCCGAGCTTCTCGATATCGCCGGCCTCGTCACGGGGATATGTGTTGAAGTCCTCGCGGGGCCCGAACTGGATCGGGTTCACGAAGATCGAGACCACGACACGGTCTGCCTTGCTCTTGGCGAGCGTCACCAAAGAGAGATGCCCGGCATGGAGCGCGCCCATGGTGGGCACGAGCGCGATGCTCTCGCTCGCCTTGCGCCACGGAGCGAGATGCGTCCGCAAATCGGCGACGGTGCGGACAGTGGTGAGGCCAGACGGCATGGCTCTGCTCCTTGGAGGGCGGCGACCATAACAAGACTGCAATAGTTGGGCGAGGGGCAAAGGACTAAACTTGGGCCATGGGCGAGCCCAAACGCGACATTGCGGCACTAGCTCCGCTACCACGCCGGGAAGCGATCAGCGATGCTCTGCTTGTTGAGGAAGGCCCTCTGGTTGAAAGCCTGATCGCCCGAGCTCGCTTCTCCGAGGAAGAACGCCGCCGCATCGAGCTTCTCGCCAGCGACCTGGTCAAAGCTGCGCGCGATGCGAGGCATGAGCAGGGCGGGATCGACTCTTTCCTCCATGAATATGCACTTTCGAGCGAGGAGGGGGTCTTGCTGCTCTGCCTTGCTGAGGCTTTGCTGCGTATCCCCGACGCGGCGACCGCCGATAGGCTTATTGCCGGGACGATCGGTTCTGGCGACTGGGGGCGCCATCTCGGCCATTCTGACTCGCTCCTTGTCGATGCTTCGACCTGGGGGCTGATGCTCACAGGCCGCATCGTCGACTGGAGCGAAACGAGCCGCGACGATCCTGCGGGCCTCGTCCAGCGCCTGATCGCGCGGAGCGGCGAGCCGGTGATCCGCCAGGCCCTTCGCCAGGCCATGCGCATTCTCGGCCGGCAATTCGTGCTGGGACAGACCATCGACGAGGCGCTTGCCAATGCCGAGGAGGAGAGAGAGCAAGGCTATCGCTTCTCCTTCGACATGCTGGGCGAGTCTGCGCGCACTGCGGAAGACGCTGAACGCTACACGGAGCTTTACCGCGAGGCGATTGAGGCGATCGCAGCGTGGGCCCGGGATCCCGCGCGCCAGACGGAAGAGGAGCTGCAACGGCGCCCTGGGCTTTCGGTGAAGCTCTCGGCGCTTCATCCACGTTATCAACCGTCGCAAGAGGCGCGGTTGCAGGACGAGCTCGTGCCGCGGCTTTTCGAGCTTGCGGGCGCAATGCGCGAGGCTTGGCTGCCGCTCACTATCGACGCCGAGGAGGCCGACAAACTCGATCTTTCTCTTGCTCTGACCGAGTCTCTCCTCACCTATCCAGCGTTAGCCGGTTGGAATGGGCTCGGGCTTGCCGTGCAGGCCTATAGCAAGCGCGCGCTGCCGTTGATCGACTGGCTTGCTGGCGTGGCGCGCGAGACTGGTCGGCGCATCCCGGTGAGGCTCGTCAAGGGCGCCTATTGGGACAGCGAGATCGAATGGGCGCAGAAACAGGGGCTCGCGGGCTATCCCGTGTTCACCCGCAAGATAAACACGGACGTGGCCTATCTTGCTGCTGCGCGTGCGCTGCTCGCCCAGCCCGACTGCCTCTATCCGCAATTCGCTACGCACAACGCGCACACCATTGCCGCCGTCTCGACGATCGCCGGAAATCGTTCTTACGAGTTCCAGCGGCTTTACGGCATGGGAGAGGCCCTGCACCGCGAGGTCGCGCATCCGGAAGCGCTCGCCAAGCCCTGCCGTATCTATGCACCGGTGGGAGGGCACCGGGACCTGCTCGCCTATCTCGTACGGCGGCTTCTGGAGAACGGGGCCAACACCTCCTTCGTCAATCGGCTCGCGGATGATCATGCTCCGATCAGCGCCATCGTCGCCGATCCTGTCGAGAAGGTCGCTGCGCTGCCCGAGAAAGCGAACCCGCTAATCCCAGTCCCGCCCGACCTCTACCTGCCCGATCGGCGAAACAGCCTGGGACTCCCTTTGTGGGAGCACTCAGTGCGCGGGCCCTTGGTCGCTTCTATCAAGGAGGCGCTCGCGTCTCCGGCAGCGGCCAATCCCATAGTCGCGGGCGAAGAGATCGAGGAGGGCGGCGAAGTCTCCTGGGTCACCTCGCCACACGACCGCAGGGTCGTGGTCGGCACTTGCCGCAGCGCCGGGCCCGATGCCATCGACAAAGCGCTGATGGCGGCCAAAGCCGCAAGCGGCCATTGGGATCGCCTGGGAGGGGAGGCGCGCGCCGCCATCCTCGACCGCGCCGCCGACCTGTTCGAAGCTGATCGCGCCGGCCTGATGGCGCTAATGGTGCGGGAGGCCGGGAAGACGCTTCCGAATGCCCAAGGCGACGTGCGCGAGGCTGTGGACCATCTGCGCTACTCCGCGGCCGAGGCGCGCAGACAATTTGCCGAGCCGCTTGCCCTCAAGGGCCCTACCGGAGAGCAGAACGAGCTGTCACTTCACGGCCGCGGCGTGTTCGCCTGTATCTCGCCTTGGAATTTTCCGCTCGCCATCTTTACCGGGCAGATCGCCGGCGCGCTCGCCGCTGGGAATGCAGTCCTGGCGAAGCCCGCGGAGCAGACGCCGCTCACGGCAGCGCGCGCCGTGCGCCTCATGCACACAGCGGGCGTTCCGCCCGACGTACTGCATCTCCTGCCGGGGCGCGGGGAAGTGGTTGGCGCGGCACTCGTCAGTGATCCGCGCGTCGATGGCGTCGCCTTTACCGGCGGCACCGAGACCGTCGTCGTCATTAACCGCGCGCTCGCCGCCCGCGACGGCCCGATCGCGAAACTGATCGCCGAAACAGGCGGACTCAACGCTATGATCGTCGATTCCTCGGCACTGCCTGAGCAGGTGGTCGACGATACACTTGCCTCCGCTTTTGACAGCGCAGGTCAGCGCTGCTCGGCGCTGCGCACGCTATTTTTGCAAGAAGAAATTGCCGGCCAAACCATCGACATGCTGCTCGGCGCTGCGCGCGAGCTCAAAATCGGCGACCCTCTCGATTATACGACAGATGTCGGCCCTGTGATCGATGGAGACGCCCGTACCGCGCTCGAGGCTCACAAGGCACAGATGCGCAAAGAGGCGCGCGAGTTTCTCGACTTGCCCTTGAGCGAGGCGCTCGCCCACGGCACCTATGTGGCGCCGGCGATCTACGAGATTCCCTCGATCGCCGTGCTGAAACGCGAGGTGTTCGGCCCTATCCTCCACGTCGTGCGATTTAGCGGCGACCGCTTGGCTGAGGTCTGCGAGGCGATTAACGCCACAGGCTACGGCCTCACTCTTGGTCTGCACAGCCGCATCAAGGCGACGGCAGACTTCGTCGTCGCCCGCGTCAGGGTCGGCAATATGTATGTGAACCGCAACCAAATCGGCGCCGTCGTGGGGGTGCAGCCCTTCGGCGGGGAGGGCCTTTCGGGCACGGGACCTAAGGCCGGCGGCCCGCATTATTTGCAAGCCTTCGCCGTCGAGCGGGTGCGCTCGACCGATCTTACGGCCTCTGGCGGCAATGCGAGCCTTCTCGGGGCCGCGACGGACGAGGGCTGAGCTCGCTAAGCCATTGTCCGGCAGGATTTAAAGGTCCATCTATAGCGCGCGGGGCCAAGGTGCCCTGCGGAGACGAGCCATGGCCGAGCCGAAAGCCCCGGCTGCTACCCAGAAAACCGATGTCACGCAAACGCGCTCGACGCGTGCGGACGTCGATGCCTTTCTCGAGCAGGTCAAAGCTCTCAAACGCCAAGGCTCGGGCCGCGGCAGGCTGATCTTCGCCATGGACGCGACCATGAGCCGGCAGCCTTCGTGGGATCTTGCGCTCGAGCTTCAAGCCGACATGTTTGACGCTGTCAAGGCGGTCGGCGGGCTCGACGTGCAGCTCGTCTATTTCCGGGGCTTCAACGAGTGCCAGGCGTCGAAATGGGTCGGCGATCCCGACGCTCTTGGCAAGCTCATGCGCAGGGTATCCTGCGAAGGCGGCTTGACACAGATCGGGAAGGTGCTGAGCCACGCCCGCCGTGAAGCCGAGCAGTCCAAGGTCGATGCGCTCGTCTATGTCGGCGACAGCATGGAGGAGGATGTCGATCGACTCGCCCAGCTTGCGGGCGAATTGGGACTGGTGAAGATCCCTGTATTCATCTTCCACGAGGGCCGCGACCGCAAGGCCGAGCGCGCCTTCAGAGAGATCGCCCGGCTGTCGCGCGGCGCCTATATGCCATTTGACGAGGGCTCTGCCCGCCAGCTTCGCGAGCTGCTGACCGCAGTCGCGGTCTATGCCACTGGCGGCCGCGAGGCGCTGGAGAATTTCACCGACAAGACGAGGAGCGGCGCCGCAATCCGTGTTCTCGAGCAGCTCGGCTAAGTGGCGTCTGGCAATGGTCTATTTTCTTGCCGGTTGTGCGGTCCTTTTGCTTCTCCTGATTGGAGGGCGTTTCCTTGTGCGGGCAGATCCGCGCAAGCTTGCAACCATTGTCCGCAAGAGTGGCGGCGTCGCCGCGCTCGCCGGAGCGGCGTTCCTTCTCATGCGCGGGGCGCTGCCCATCGCCATCCCGCTCGCGGTGTTCGGGCTTGCGCTGGTAGGCGGGAGGAGCGTACTCGGCTTCAGCGGCCGGCCTTTTGGTTCAGGGCAAAAATCACCTGGGCAGAAATCGCAAGTCCGCACCGACCGGCTCGAGATGGAGCTTGATCACGATAGCGGGCACATGGACGGAAAATGCCTGTCCGGCCGCTTCGCCGGCCGGACCTTATCCTCTCTTAGTGACCGCGAGGCGATGGAGCTATTGACTGAACTCCATAACGCTGGCGCGCGGGAGGTGGCCCTGATGGAAGCCTACCTCGACTGGCGGCTGCCGAACTGGCGCGATCAAGCCTCGGCTGACGACTGGCAGCCTCGGGGCTTTGCGCAAGAGAAAAAGTCTGAGACGCCCCGTGGTCGCTCACGGGCCAATCACATGAGCGCAGAAGAGGCTTATGCCGTGCTTGGCGTCGAAAAGACCGCGAGCGAAGAGGAGATCAAACAGGCGCATCGCAGGTTGATGATGAAGCTGCACCCTGATCAGGGCGGCTCGACTTATCTTGCCGCGCGCATCAACGAGGCCAAAGAGGTGCTGCTCGGCCAGAGATGAGGCGCCGCGAGTCAATCGCCCCGCGCTACTCGGCTTTCATCACCGCGCAGTCGAGCGACATCTTCTTCAGCGCATCGCAGGCGGTTTGAGCGCCTTCCCGGGAGAACCCGGCAAAGCGCGCCCGGTACCACTCCTCATCGCCCTTCATGAACGAGGTGCTGAAGGGCATGTGACCCTGGAGTAAGTTCGAGGCGCGCTGCTGCACCATGCCGAGCCGGTTTTGGGCCTCCGCTTCCGATGTGAAGGCGCCGACTTGGACCTGGAACGCGCCCTGATACTTGCTCGGCTTCATCGACGGCTTCTGCGCGGGCTCGGCCGCGGTGAGGCTCGCCTTGATGGTCTCTCCCGGCTCGCCAGTATCGCCTTCCTCGGTATCGGTGGAATCGGCGGATTGATCTGTGGAGGTCTGCGCAGCGGGGGCGGGAGCAGAAAGGGCCGGAGGGGTAGGCGGGGCGAGTGTAAAGGCCGGCTTCTGGACCGGGGGCGGGGAGGGCGCCGGCACGAGCGAAGCTAGCAGTTGAGCTGGCGTGGGCTTGGTGGCGGAGGCAGCGGCAAAATGCCGGTCGAGAAGCGATCGCATGGCGGCATCACGTCGGGCGCCCGTCTTGCCGCCGAGCACCACGGCCACGAGATGCTTGTTGCCGCGATGCACCGAGGCGGTCAGGTTGAAGCCGCTCGCCTGGGTATAGCCGGTCTTGATGCCGTCACAACCGTTATAGCCGAACAGCAGCTTGTTGTGGTTGCGGTACTTGCGTCCGTTGAAGGTGAAATAGCGGGTCTCGAACACCCCGTAATATTCCGGGTAGTCGTGAATGAGGTGCGCGGCGAGTGTCGCCATGTTGCGCGCCGTGGTGATCTGGTCCTCGTTGGGCAGGCCAGAGGCGTTGCGGAAGGTGGTGGCGTTCATCCCGATGCTTCGCGCCGTGTCGGTCATCACCCTGGCGAAGTTCTCCTCGGTGCCGGCGAGGTTCTCGGCGATGGTGACCGCGGCGTCGTTGGCCGACTGTGTGACGAGCGCCTTCACGGCGTCGCTCGTGCTAATTGTTGCACCGGGCTTAAGCCCGAGTTTGGTCGGCGCTTGGCTTGCGGCATGCGGCGTCACCACCAGTTCGGAGGTGGGCGTGATCTTGCCGGCGCGCAAATAGGCGAACAGCACGTAAAGCGTCATCATCTTGGTGAGGGAGGCAGGGTAGCGCGGCATGTCCGCTGCCTGCGAATAGAGAATCGACCCTGAGTTCATGTCGACGACGATCGCCGCCGCGATCTGAGGTGCGCCCGAACTCGACCTGCGTTTGGCGAGCGCTTCACTAACGGGTGCCGAAGCGGTCGCAACCATGAGCAGCAGCGCGAGCAGCACGCGCGCTGCCCGGCCCGATGTCGACCGTCGATTAGAGCTGATGATTCCCACCGACCCCCACGAAGGCCTGAAGCCTCCCCCCTTTGACAAACCTTCCCTCGCGCCGCTTTTCGCGTCGAACGCGCAAAACTAGCGCAGTCCTATAACATGGCGGCCAAGAAAGCTAAAATTCGCCGATTGCCAAAGCGTTAAGCACCAGCAACGCCCTTATTGTGCAGTGCAAAAAATTTATGTTGACGTTTTTTGTGCAATGCATATATATCGCAGCGCGCAACCCGGTTTTTAGAGAGGGCCCCAATGCTCAAAGGTTTTGAAGAGTTCCAGAAGGTAGGCAAAGACGGTTTCGATGCAACCGTCCGTTCGTTCGGTGAGGTCAATAAGGGCTTCCAGGCCATTGCTGCCGAGATCACCGACTATTCCAAGAAGGCATTCGAGGATTCGACCCGCGCTTTCGAGCAGCTGATCGGCGCCAAGTCGATCGAGCAGGCGATCGAGATCCAGTCGCAGTACGCCAAGAAGGCCTATGACACCTACGTCGCCGAAGTGTCCAAG
>DATFVO010000283.1:0-2349 GCA_035260265.1 Methyloceanibacter sp. | reverse complement strand
GATGAAAGACCAGCACGGCAAGCGCGCCGCCGACAAAGCCCAGGATCGAAAGTCTCGCAATTGGCGGCATCAAGGCCTCCCTCATTGACGCCATGATGCAGCGGCTCAATGAAAGCGCAAGGCAAGAGGCGGTCACGTTTCAGTGGTCGCTGCGTGAAAGGTCATGCGCAAGAACCGGAAAGAGAAAGCGGCTGGGCTGACGCGCCGCCAGGCCTTGACCTGCGCCGCGGCAACGTTCGGCTTCGGCCTCGCCACGGGCAAGAGCCTCTCGGCTGAAGAGCGCCTCGCCGCCACGCTCCCCGGCGCCAAGGTATGCATCCTCACGCCTGAGGCCGTGGAAGGTCCGTTCTATTTCGACCCGAAGCTCGTGCGCGCCGACATTACCGAAAGAAGGCGCGGTGCGCCGCTTGCGCTCACCCTGCAGGTCGCTTCCGTCGAAGATTGCGCAAGGCTGAAAGGCGCCCGCGTCGATCTCTGGCACGCCGACGGTCACGGCATGTATTCGGGTTATCGCGGCCAAGGCGACGACGGAATCTCGACCCGCGGAGAGAGCTTCCTGCGCGGCACGCAATTCACTGATGCCGACGGTCAGGTGCGCTTCGCCACCATCTATCCAGGCTGGTATCCAGGCCGCACGCCGCACATCCACTTCAAGGTTTTGCTCGACGCGGCAAGCCTCGTCACCGGCCAGCTTTATTTTCCTGACGATCTTTCGGCGCGCATCTATGCGGGCGTAGCGCCCTACAACGAGCGCAAGACGAAGCGCGATATTGTTGCCAACGAAGAGGATTTCATTTTCCTGGACCAGAGCGGCGCCGAGACGCTGGTGAGCGTCACGGAGGAGGGAGGAACCTGTCGCGCCTCGCTCGTCATTGGCGTTGATCGTGGCGGTTGACCCATGCTGACCATCGTCTCAGGCGGCCAGACCGGGGTCGACCGCGCCGCGCTCGACGTGGCCCTTGAGCTGGGTATTCCGTATCGCGGCTGGTGCCCGAAGGGCGGCTGGGCCGAGGATCGACCAAGCCCTCCCGGCGTGCTGGCCCTTTATACAGCATTGCGCGAGACGCAGGATGCCGACCCGCGCCAGCGCACCGAATGGAACGTGCGCGACTGCGATCGCCTGATGGTGTTGGTCGATCGCACCGGGCTGCCGGTGTCGAAGGGCACCGCGTTCGCCCTCGCATGCGCCAAGGCTCTCGCCAAGCCTCATGTTGTTGTCGATATCGGTGCCGGCGACGCCAAAGACCTGGCCGCAGGCTTTCTCAGCCAAGGGCAGGGAGCCTTGGCCGTGTGCATCGCCGGCCCCCGCGAAAGCGAGGCTCCCGGCATTCACGCGAAAGCCAAGAACTTTCTGAGGCTCCTCCTGGCCAACCCAATAGGCTGTTGCGGCCGTTAGCTTGGCACGTCAGAGGCGCGGGGAACCACGACGGCGAACATGTCACCGAGCGCCGACAGGCTTGCGTCCTGGAGAGCTTCCGCCGAAACGTCCTTGCCTGTCGCGGGATTTGGTATCGACCGCGTCGCCGTTGCCCCGGCGACGACGGTGTTGGCGTAGCCATGATTGAACGACGCGCGCGTGGTTGAGTTCACGCACATATGCGTCATGAAGCCCGCATAGATCACATTCTTCACCCCGAGCTTCTTCAGCTCGGCGTCGAGTGCGGTCTTTTCGAACGCGCTTGGGTAATTCTTCACGATCACCGTCTCGCCTTCAAGCGGTGCCACCATATCGGCGATTTGCCCGATCGGCGCGCTGACATCATAGGGTGTGCCAGGGCCTGCATCGTGCATGATGTGGATCACCGGGCGGCCGGCGGCGCGGAAGCGTTTGAGCAAGGAAGCGGCTTCCTTCAGTGCCAGCTCGACGCCGACGAGCTGCATGATGCCTTCGCGATAGGTCTGCTGGCAGTCGATCAGCACGAGCGCGCTCGTCGAGATCGGGGAGGGGTTCGGATCCATCCCGGTCAGTTCGCGAAGCGTCGGGCTCGCCATGCGTCTGTTCCTCCAGGTTTGCTGTTCGCCACGACAGTAGCCCAAATGCGGTCGTCGCGGATCTCCTCCAAGGGACGCGGAACAATGTCGCAGGAAGGAACCGCTCTGCGGTCAGGCCCGTTCGGCCATGGTTGACCTAACGTCTATGGAGGTGTCTCGATGGAACCGACCTGGAAGCCCCACGAAAAGCATGGAGATTTAACCGAGCGCAGCGACTTGCCGGACAGCGTCTTCGCCTTCCCGAAGCAGCGTAAAGAGCCGATGACCGACGCGAGTCACGTGCGAAACGCTATTGCCCGTTTCGACCAGACGATCGGCGTTTCCGACGATGACCGCAAATTGGCCTTCGCCAACATC
>DATFVO010000282.1:0-3188 GCA_035260265.1 Methyloceanibacter sp. | reverse complement strand
CACGGGCTCAAGTTCCTGACCGTGCCTTACGCCAAAGAGCTCGAGGACAGCTACTACCCCGCAACGCTCACCCACGACGACTATCCAGAACTCGTTCCCGAAGGGCAGCGTGTCGATACGGTCGCGGTCTGCGCCGTGCTCGTCTCGTTCAACTGGGACCACGACTCGCCGCGCTACGCGAGGCTCGCGAAGTTCGTCGACCGCTTCTTCACCAATTTCGACTCTTTCCAGAAGGCGCCGCGCCACCCGAAATGGCGCGAAGTCAATTTCGCGGCGACCTTGGAGGGGTGGCACCGCTCCCCGCTGGCGCAAGCCTGGATCGATAACGCCAAGCAGGTGACCAAAACGGCCTCCACGGCGTCGCGGGATCATTTCGACGCGTTCCTCGCCCAGGCATCGCGCACCAGCGGAGCGCCGATTTCTGACGCCGAGCGCGCCGATCTGTTTCGTGCATTTCTTGAGTGGAGCAAGACTCACAACGACAATTGACGGAGCTCAACCGTCTCTAGCTCTCGTTTTTATCGTGAATGCGTAGGAGGGTTTCATGGGACCGTCAGCACTGAGCCAGTCTGACACTGTCATCCGCCCGAAAAGTCTGAGCGAGCGGCTAGCCGCCGAGCGGCTGGCGGCCGAAACGCCCGCGCCGCCAGAGGCCATGGCCGAGCGCTTCGCACCGGGCACGCCCAGAGGCCTAAACGGTCTCTCTGGCCGAACCATCATCCAGCCGCAGAGGCTGCAGGGTTTTGTTCCCCAGCCGGCGCGCAGCAGCAATCGCGCGCTTCTAGTAGCGTCCATGATCGTCTCGCTGATACCGACCGCCATCATTCTCGGCCTGCTCTGGCAGGGCGCGATCAGGCTGCCAGGAGATGACACGACCATCTTTAGGGAGGACAAGGCCCCGCTGGTCGGGACCGAGCAAGCCTCGCTTGCAAGCAGCGCTCCCCAAGCTGAGACCGAGGCAAGGCCAGAGATTGCGCTGACCAGCGAACCCAGGATCGAGGCTAAGGCTGGAGAAGATGTGCCCTTCAGCATCGCCATCGATTCGGTCGACATGCTTCCGGCACGGAGCATCATCGCCATCCGCGAGATCCCGCCTGGCGCCACCCTCTCGCAAGGGCGGCCCTATGGATCTTCGGAATGGAGCCTCACTCCCGACGAAATCGGCGATTTGCGGCTGCACCTGCCGAAGGGTGTGACCTCAGGCACCGATATGCGTATCGAGCTGATGGGCGCCGACGGCACGATCCTCGCCAGCGCCACGACCCGGCTCGAGATCGCCCAAGATCCGCGCGCGGCGCTGGTCCTCCGCTCCGACGAAAGCGACCGCATCGACGATCTCATCAAGCACGGCCAGAAAATGGTCGAGGTCGGCTATCTCGCCGGCGCGCGTGCTTATTTCAGGCGCGCGGTCGAGGCCGGCAGCGGCGAGGCCGCACTGCTTCTCGGTGCGTGTTACGATCCCGCCTTCATCGAGAAGATCGGCGCGCAAGGGATCGAGCCAGACCTCAAGGAAGCCCGCACCTGGTATGAGCGGGCGAAGCAACTCGGCGTCGCCGACGCCGACGCCAAGCTCGCCCAACTCGCCGATCAATGGCCCGATCACCGGAACCCCCTGCAGGAGGCCCAAGAGGGTGCCGCTCCGCCGGTCGCCGAGGAGGCAGGCGCAACCGGCGGAGCGGAGGCTTCAGCCGAGCCCGCGGCGCCGAGTGGCCAGCCGGTCCCAGTCGTCCCTGCCGATCCAGCCTCCTCCGGCAAGGAGGAGTGGGTCGAGCTCTCCGGCTACGTCAATGTGCGGAAGTCACCGGCACAGACCGCAGAGACGCTCAGGATTGCTCAAAAGGGCGAGAAGCTCCGCGTCGATGATCGCAAAGGCAATTGGGCGCAGGTGACCGACCCCGCGACCAATGAAACGGGGTGGGTCTATTCGCGGTTCATCGATACGGCGCAGACCCCCGCCCAATAGCGGGCGCTGCGCCTTACTCGGTTCTCAGCTCGTCCGCACCTGCCAGGCGAGATACGCCAAGGCTGCGCCCTCGACGATCAGCTGAATGCCGAGCAGGATGCCGAGGATCACCTCCGAGCTCAGCGGCATGTTCGACCAGAGATAAGCGCCGAGCAGGATGCCGATGACACCGCTCGCAAGCAGCCATCCCCAACCGGGGAACGGCCGAATGTTGAGGGCGAACACGACCTTGGAGATGCCCTCGACGATGAAGTACACGATGAGGAGCACGGTCATGATCAGCAGTCCGGCATCCGGATGGCGCAGCAGCAGCACGCCAATGACAATGGCGAGCACCACTGAGATGAGCTCCCACCAGAAATGCGGGACGTCTTTGGCCCCGATCAGGCTGATACCGCGAAACACGCCGCTGATGATGAGCAGCCAGCCGATCAGGAAGATTAGCGTCACAGAAGCTAGGTAGGGATAGACCAGCGCTATCACGCCGGCGATCACGAGAAAGATGCCCTCCAGCAGATACCAAGTCGAATAACGCTTGACCGTCTCGCGCATGGCCTCGCGCATGGCGGCCGACGCTTGTGCCATTGTCATCGCCATTTCCATTCCTCCCGAAGAGCCAATTCGAATCAAATTTGCTTGGCGCCTTGAGGATACTCCAATGGCTGGCGCAAGGCTTCGCACACATGTATTACATGAGAGTGTATTACATGAGAGCGGGGGACGGGCGGGAATGGAGCAGGACCAAGCGGCATAAAGTGCCATCGCCAAGGCTGCGCGCCTCCTTCTCCCGTTTCTTTGCCTTTGCTACGCGGTGAACTTTCTCGACCAGGTCAATGTCGGGTTCGCCGCGCTCGGCTTCACGCCCTCAATCTTTGGGGCGGGCGCCGGCATCTTCTTCATCGGCTATCTCCTGTTCGAGATCCCGAGCAATCTCGCGCTTCAGCGTTTCGGTCGGCAACAGCTGCCCCGCTCGCCGTGACCATGCTGGCGCTGACGCTCGCTACGGTTCAGCACCTTCTGGTCGCTGCCGACAGCGATCCTGACCGGAAGGGGGCCGCGGCAGGGCTCGCCCTCGCCAATTCGATTGGCAATCTCGGGGGGCTTGCCGGGCCGTCGATCGTCGGTGTGATCAAGCAGGCGACCGACAGCTTCACCGCAGCCTTGCTGTTTCTCGCTGGCGCTATGGCGCTCGGCGGCGTGATCGCCCTACTGTTCGGCCGGACCG
>DATFVO010000281.1:0-6692 GCA_035260265.1 Methyloceanibacter sp. | reverse complement strand
CGTCGGCCTAAGGCTGGTCAACTTTCTTTGCGTGCCGTCGCAGGTGAACTCGCAGCGCGTGGCTTCCTCAACGAACGCGGTAAGCCGTACGCGGCGAAGTCGATAGGATCTAGGCAAACAGCGTACTGGCCAATCGCTACTCTTAGCGGCGTCTAAATGCCGGTTATTGGACGCAAGAGCCCCTTGCTTCCGCTCAGCACTTTGGGAAGCATGTTGTGAAAATTGGGGAGAGCTCGAAGGAGCGTTGAACAATGAATCGAATCCTACATACGATTCGACCGTGATGGACGAGCCTAGAATCGGGTTAGCAGTTTCTTCAGGCGCGGTCAGGTCGCTCCGGGGGGAAGGGACGTTAGATGGAACGATGCGTCAAGGTCACCAACAAGAGGGCGCAGTGCGAGCTAGTCCACGGTGCGGCCTGTGCAAAGTGTTGACGAGCGACTCCGCCATATGCCTGTTTTGCTATCGATGACCGCGAATCACTTTTTAGTATTTGCTAATGAGCACTGCCCTGGTTCTGCCACGTCCCGTTCCCGAAACTCCGGTTTTTCGAACTCCGCCACACAATCAAGAGGCGGAACAGGCACTGCTCGGTGCGATTCTGGTAAATAATGAAGCCCTCGACCGCGTCTCCAGCTTTTTGCAGTCGAGGCATTTTATCAATCCACTGCACGGCAGGATTTACGAGAGCACCTCGCAATTAATCCGTGGTGGTAAGCGCGCAACTCCCATCACTCTAAAGACCTATTTTGAGAATGAGCTGCCGGTAGGGGACTTGACCGTCCCTCAGTATCTTGGCCGCCTAGCAGTCAACGCGACCACCATCATCAATGCCGAGGACTACGGCCGCACTATCTACGACCTAGCCATCCGGCGCCAGCTCATCGAAATTGGCGAGGTGATGGTGAACACCGCGTACGATTCCCCTATCGATGCCCCACCCAACTCGCAGATTGAAGAAGCGGAACAACGACTCTTTGAGCTTGCTGAAACGGGAAAATACGGATCGGGCTTTGAGCCGTTCACCTCCGCGCTCACGGTTGCCATCGACATGGCCGCGAATGCCTATCGGCGCGACGGTGGGCTTTCAGGACTCGCGACTGGATTTGTTGATCTAGACTTGAAGATGGGCGGATTGCAGCCATCAGACCTCATTATTCTTGCTGGCCGACCGGCCATGGGAAAGACCGCGCTTGCCACCAACATCGCCTACCATGTAGCCAAGACCTACGTGGCCGATCCGGACTCGGATAAGGCTCTCGATGGCGCGGTGGTTGGTTTCTTCTCGCTGGAAATGTCGGCCGAGCAACTTGCCACCCGCATTATTTCCGAACAGGCCGAAATTCCATCAGAGCAGATACGCCGCGGCCGCATCAATTCTGATGATTTCGACCGCATCGTCGAGGTCTCGCAGGAGCTGCAAAATCTTCCTCTTTATATTGACCAGACCGGCGGCATCACCGTGGCTCAGCTTGCCGCCCGCGCACGCCGTCTCAAGCGTCAGAGAGGGCTCGGCTTCATTGTCGTCGACTATCTCCAGCTCTTGTCCGGCTCCTCCAGGCGCGCCGCTGAGGGCCGGGTGCAGGAAGTCACTGAGATTACGACGGGCCTCAAAGCCCTCGCCAAAGAGCTCCATGTGCCCATTCTTGCGCTCTCACAGCTCTCCCGCCAAGTCGAGCAACGCGAAGATAAGCGCCCGCAACTCGCCGATTTGCGGGAGTCTGGCTCAATCGAGCAGGACGCCGATGTGGTGTTGTTCGTGTACCGCGAGGAATATTATCTGGAGAACAGGGAACCGGCTCCGAACACAGACGAACACGTCAAGTGGCGAACCAACATCGAAAACGCCCACGGCAAAGCCGAGGTTATCATCGGCAAGCAGCGGCACGGGCCGACCGGCACAGTGAGGCTCCAGTTCACCAGGGAGTTCACGAGGTTCAGCAATCTCGCAAGCGAGGAGCACCTGCCGGAGCGGCGGGACTGAACTCCGAGGCTGATCCGAGCGAGACTGCGGTCCTTACCATCGACCTTGACGCGCTTGTCGCGAATTACCGGCGCTTACGCGAGCTCGCCTCTCCTGCGGAGTGCACCGCAGTCGTCAAGGCCGACGCTTATGGTCTCGGCATGGCGCAAGTAGCGCCTGTCCTCGCTCGTTCCGGCTGCAAGACTTTCTTCGTGGCGACGCTCGGCGAGGGCAAGACGCTGCGTAAGCTCCTGCCGGACGCCACGATCTACGTCTTTGCCGGGCTGATGCCAGCCACGGCCGGGCATTACCGCAAATATGATCTTCGTCCCGTGCTGAACAGCTCCGAGGAGATCAGAGGGTGGGCAGCGTTGTCGGCAAGCGAGGGGGCAAAGCTTCCCTGCGCCGTTCACATCGACAGCGGCATGAACCGCCTGGGCCTTTCCGCTGAGGAAGTGGATCAAGTCGCGGCGGCGGGCGACCTTTGGTCTGCCTTCACGCTATCGCTCGTGATGAGCCACCTCGCCTGCGCTGACGAGCCGAACCATCCAAAGAGCGAGGCGCAGCGCAAGACCTTCGACAGGCTCCGAGCCCGCCTACCTAAGGCGCTTGCGAGTCTTGCCAACTCGGCGGGCATCTTGCTCGGCCGCGCCTATACCTACGATCTCGTGCGGCCAGGGATCGCGCTCTACGGCGGCAAGCCGCGCCGCGAAGGCGAGAATCCGTTCAAGCCCGTGGTGCATCTCAAAGGCCGCATCCTGCAAGTGCGGAAGGCGGGAGCCGGAGAGACGATCGGCTATGGAGCCACGCGCACGTTGAAGCGCGGTTCACGGATCGCGATCGTCTCAGTCGGCTATGCCGATGGGTTCTTCCGCTCCCTGTCGATCGAGGACGGCAGGGAAGGCCTCGTGGTCTATATCGGCGCCCATGCTGCACCGATTCTCGGACGAGTCTCCATGGACCTGATCACCGTCGACGTTACTGACGTGCCCGAACAGCTTGCGCGGCGCGGCGAATGGGTCGAGCTGATCGGACCTAATGTCTCGGCGCAGGAATTCGCTCATCACGCCGGCACCATCGACTATGAGGTGCTGACCAATCTCGGACCTCGTGCGTTTAGGCGCTATATCGGCGGTTAGCACATTTTATGGCTAAGATCTCAAAAGCCTATGTCTGCCAGGCTTGCGGCGCGGTGACTGCGCGCTGGTCGGGCAAATGCGCCTCGTGCGGCGAGTGGAACTCGATCATCGAGGAGCAGACGCCGTCAGGCTCCCCGGCCCTTGTCGCCATCAGGGGCGGCAAGGGAAGGCTTACGAGTTTCGAAACGCTTGCCGCCGCACCCATCGACGCCCCTCGCCTGCCAACCGGCATGGCCGAGCTCGACCGCGTCTTAGGTGGAGGGCTTGTGCCCGGCTCTGCCGTGCTGGTCGGTGGCGATCCGGGCATCGGCAAATCGACGCTTCTGCTCCAAGCCGCTGCCAAGCTTGCACAAACCGGAGCCCGGGTCGTCTATCTCTCAGGCGAGGAGGCGCCCGCGCAAGTGCGCATGCGCGCGGCGCGTCTTGGGCTTGCGCATGCGCCGGTTGCGCTCGGCACCGAGACAAACCTCGCCAATATCGTTGCCACGCTTGGGAGCACGGTGCCCCCGGTTCTCGTCATCATTGATTCGGTGCAGACGCTCTGGTCGGAGAGCGTGGAGGCCGCACCCGGCACTATCACCCAGCTCCGCGGCTGTGCCTCAGCGCTGATCAGCCATGCCAAGGGGAGCGGCTCGACGCTTGTGCTGGTGGGACATGTGACCAAGGACGGTCAGATCGCGGGGCCTAAGGTCATCGAGCATATGGTCGATACCGTGCTCTATTTCGAAGGCTTAAGCGGCCACCAGTTCCGCGTACTGCGCTCGGTCAAAAACCGCTTCGGCCCGACCGACGAGATCGGCGTGTTCGAGATGCGCTCCGATGGCCTGAAGGAGGTGGATAACCCTTCCGCGCTGTTCTTGAGCGACCGTGACCGTGACGCGCCGGGCACCGCGGTGTTCGCCGGCATGGAAGGCACGCGCCCCATCCTCGTGGAGATCCAGGCGCTGGTCGCGCCCTCTCTGCTCGGCACGCCGCGACGCGCCGTGGTGGGATGGGATCCCAACCGCCTCGCCATGCTCCTTGCCGTGCTAGAGGCCCGCTGTGGCGTGAGGCTTGGAAGCCACGATGTGTATCTCAACGTCGCCGGCGGCCTGCGGCTGCAAGAACCCGCGGCTGATCTTGCCGCTGCTGCTGCCCTTATCTCCTCGTTGACAGGCAAGCCTGCGCCCGAAGATACGGTCTATTTCGGCGAGGTAAGCCTGACCGGGGCAGTCAGGGCCGTGGGTCATATGGATCAGCGGCTTAAGGAGGCTGCCAAGCTTGGCTTCGCGCGCGCCGTGGTTCCGGCCGTTGCCAGCGACAACTGGGAGGCCAAGGACATAAGGCTCTCGCCCATTTCCCAATTGGACGATCTGGTTGCCTTATTCAGCACCCTGCCCGTCGAGTAGAATGCGAGTCGCCCTGCGACAATGCGCCGGCCCGAGGCTCTGCCATTGCCCCTCCGGGCCATTTGTGCTTGATCGCCGGGAATCGTGATAGTCTCGCGCCGCGCCGCTGGAGGAGCCTCGCGCCATGCCCATCTCCTGGCTCGATGTCATTCTCATCGTCATCATGCTCATCTCCGGCTTTCTCGCCATGGTGCGCGGATTCACCCGCGAGGTTTTGTCGATATTCTCGTGGGCTGTCGCCGCCGTCGCCGCCCTTTATCTGACGCCGAAATATTCGGGCATGCTCGCGCCCTACATCAACAATCCGAGCGTCGCCCAGATCGCTTTTGCCGCCGGCGTCTTCATCGTCACTCTAATCGTGGTGAGCCTGATCACCTTCCGCATTTCCGACCGCGTGCTCGACAGCCGGGTCGGCGCGCTCGACCGCACATTGGGGTTCATTTTCGGCTTGGCGCGCGGCTTCCTGCTCGTCGCCATCGTCTTTATCCTCTTCACCGCGCTTGCCCGCGACCAGCCAGACTGGGTGCGCAATGCAAGGTCCTATCCCATTCTTCAGCAGACCCAGGTCGCCATCGAATCGCTGCTGCCGATGAACCCGGAGCAGTACCTACCCGGACCGAAACCTGAGCAGCAGCAGGGCACCCAGCCCGAGGGACAACCCGAAGGCCAACCTGAGGCGCCCGCCGAGGGTGCTCCGGCGCAGCCAGGCCAGCGGTCGTGAAGTTAAGGTTCAGAGTAAGCGTGGCGTCGCGTGCCATTGAAGCGCTTTGCAAGGCGCTTATTTAATTGGAGGGAGGCGAGGCCCGTGACAGAACCCGTTGAAGCCAAGGAACCGGCATTGACCTGGCTCGAGGAGGACCGGCTGCACGAGGAGTGCGGCGTCTTCGGTATCTACAACCATCCCGACGCTGCGGCTCTGACCGCGCTTGGTTTGCATGCGCTCCAACATCGCGGCCAGGAGGCGGCCGGCATCGTCAGTTTCGACGGCCACCATTTCCATACCGAGCGGCGTGTAGGCCTGGTCGGCGACCATTTCACCTCGCGGCCGGTGATTGAGCGCCTCAAAGGCAATGTCGCCATAGGCCATGTCCGCTACTCGACGTGCGGCGATCCGGTCTTGCGCAACGTGCAGCCGCTATTCGTCGATCTTGATTCCGGCGGCTTTGCCCTTGGCCATAACGGCAATCTCACCAACGCACTCACGCTGCGCGATTGGCTGATCAAGAAGGGCGCCATCTGCCAATCCACCACCGACACCGAGGTGATCCTCCACCTCGTCGCCCGCAGCGAGAAGAAGCGGTTCGTCGAGAAATTCATCGAGGCACTGCTCCAGGTCGAAGGCGCCTATGCTCTGGTCGGCCTCACTAACAAGAAGCTTGTCGGCGCGCGCGATCCTTACGGCATCAGGCCGCTCGTGCTTGGCAGGCTCGGCGAGGCTTGGGTGCTCGCCTCCGAGACCTGCGCTCTCGACATCATCGGCGCCGAGTTCGTGCGCGAGGTCGAGAACGGCGAAGTGGTGGTGATCTCGCGCGAAGGCATCGAGAGCCACAGATTCGTGCCCAAATACCCGGCGCGGCTCTGCATCTTCGAATATATCTACTTTGCCCGGCCCGACTCGATCGTCGGCGGCCGCTCCGTCTACGAGGTACGCAAGGAGATGGGCCGGCAATTGGCGCGCGAGGCACCCGCCGACGCCGACGTGGTCATCCCCATTCCAGACTCCGGCGTGCCAGCAGCCATCGGTTATTCGCAGGTCTCCGGCCTGCCCTTCGAATATGGCATCATCCGGAATCACTATGTCGGCCGCACCTTCATCGAGCCAGAGCAGCGTATCAGGCAGCTCGGCGTGAAGCTGAAGCACAGCGCCAACGAAGGTCAGGTAAAGGGCAAGCGCATCGTGCTCATCGACGACAGCGTAGTGCGCGGCACGACTTCGGTGAAGATCGTGCAGATGATGCGCGAGGCAGGTGCGCGCGAGGTGCATATGGGGATCGCGAGCCCGCCTATCACGCACCCCGATTTCTATGGCATCGACACGCCTGACCAGGACAAGCTGCTCGCCGCCCATCGTAGCCTTGAGGAGATGCGCGCCTTCATGGGCGCGGACTCTCTCGCCTTCCTGTCCGTCGACGGCATCTACAAGGCGATGGGCTATGACTGGCGCGACAACGCCCATCCCCAGTTCACCGACCATTGCTTCAC
>DATFVO010000280.1:0-4202 GCA_035260265.1 Methyloceanibacter sp. | reverse complement strand
TTACGCCGCGCCAATGAGCGCGCGGCGCGCGAGGCAGGGCTTCCGCCAGAGGGGCGCAATTTTCAGCCCCATGTGACGCTCGCCCGCCTCAGAGGCTCGCGCGCCGACGCCGTCGCTGCCTATCTCGAGCGGCAGGGGCGCATCGAGGCCGAGCCCTTCATCGTCAACCGCTTCGTGCTCTATTCCTCGCGCGCATCGGTGGGCGGCGGCCCTTACATCCTCGAAGCCGCCTACCCCCTCGACACCTAGTTAGCCGTCATCGGCCGGCTGTCCGACCCAAGCGGAACAATCGTGCACGCGCTGCGCTTTGACTCGTGCAGGCCCTACAGCGCGTAAGCCACACTCTAATCATATTCGTATCGTTTCAAGTAAAGACGAATCCGGAATTAAGAGACCGACGCTTTCGCTTGGGCGCGAGAGGAAGCTGACGATGCTTTCCGAACGGATCACCAAGATCGTTACTTTCCTGCGGGCGGAGACTCCGACCGAAGACATCGCCAAGAATCCGGTCGTAAAGCACCCGCATAATACAAGCAGGATCATGCCTGAGCGCCTGCCTCCTGCAACGATCAAAGAATTGTCGGTCCTCGACCCAGCGAAAGCGATTGGGGCGACCGCTGAAGAGTGGGTCGCGATCGCTGCGGCGATCGCCGTCTGCTCGTTCTTCTGGCACCCCGCGCTGTATGTTGCCGCGGTCGTGGTGATCGGTTCACGCCAGCACGCGCTTCTGATCCGCCTCGCACTATCGCTACTTGCCGACGCGTTGGCCGAACGACGGTAATCGGCACATCTGGTACACCCACGATGCCGCTGGGGAGCTTGAGCCGGGCTGGGTTTTTCCCAAGATCTGGATGGGCTTGGCGCTGTTGCTGTTGTGGCGCGCCCCTTTCGTCACCAGCATGTTTTGGATCCTTAGAGGATTGGTCGGCGCGTCTTTTATTCCATCGCCCCACTGGATGGTTGCCTCGAAGATCGCCTTCTATTCATCCGTCGCCGGAGCCTTGACCTTGTTCGATGCTTGGGCCGCGCTCCTGCTCTACTGGATCGTGCCGTATTGCACCTGGCACGTCGCGGTTCAGTACGTCCGCATAATCTGCGAACACAGCGCCGTGCAAAGCGACGAAGAGGAATGCCGCGCAATGTCGGCTATCACCTCGAGCACCATTGGTATCCGAGCGTTCCATTCTATCGCCTGCCGGATTTGCACAACCAGCTGATGATGCGCGAAGGTTTTCGGACTCGCGCCGTGATCAGGCGGTCCGTCTTTGCATCTCTCGGCGAGTGCATTAAGCCTCAGGCCGGCTGAAGTTCGGGCAACCGAGAGCGTGTGAGCTGGCGCCGCGTCGCCCCTGATCACCACTTGCTGGAGTCCCGAAGGATCCACGACCGCAGCCGCGACCGAATAACCGCGCTCTTCACAAACGCGAACCGCCTCCGCCGCCAATTTTTCCGCGGTCGCCCACGGTAACTTCTGGCTCGCCACGAGGCTTGCGGAATTTGCCTGACCGCAAGCTGCAACGACGAGCAGACCCGTAGCGAGCTGTAACCACTTCCTGAACATCTGCCCCTCCCTTCACATTCGATAGCAGCCATGCCGCATTTTACGCGCCTTTCTTGACGGACGTCGCCTTATCGTCGAGCAGATCGGAGATGAGGCCGCGCGCGCCTTGCTCGATCAGATCGAGCGCATGGTCGAAACCTGCGCGTCCGCCAAAGAAAGGATCGGGCACGTCCTTGGTCCCCGCGTGCGGCGCGTAGTCGAGGAAGCGGCGGATCTTGTGGTGGGCAGATTTGGGCGCGAGCTGGACAAGATCGTCGTAGTTCGAGCCGTCCATGGCGATCAGCAGATCGAACTGCGCGAAATCTGCCTTGGTCACCTGCCTCGCGCATTGATCGGAAATGTCGATGCCGCGCGTGCGTGCCGCGGCTTGTGCGCGCGCGTCTGGCGCTTGACCGACGTGCCAATCGCCAAGCCCGGCAGAGTCGATCTCGAAGCGATCGAGCACGCCCTCCTCTTCGGCAACGCGACGGAACACGCCCTCGGCCATTGGCGAGCGGCAGATATTGCCAAGGCAGACAAAGAGGAGGCGATGCTTGGCCATGCCGGCTGAAATGGCATTGCGGCCCAGTCCCCGCAAGATGACGAAAGCAGACGCTTCTGCTGCTTCTTGCAGCACCAGCCACCCTCACCTATTTTCCTTTGGGGCTTGCGGGGTTAACCCCATTGGGGAGATGGAGACGATGGTCGCCTGGAACGATGCAGCCGAGCTCCGGAGCGCAGCGCTCGGCAAGGAAATTGCCCTGACCTCATTCGCCGAGCGCGAGCGCAAGGTTCGCCGTGACTTCTGGTCCAAGCTCAAACGCGCGGCCGGCATGGTGCCGTTCGTCGAGGACCTGGTCGCCGCCTATTACTGCGCGCTAGACCCGGCAACGCCGATGCGGGTGCGCGGCATGCTGCTCGCGGCGCTTGCCTATTTCATCCTGCCGCTCGACCTCATTCCAGACATGATCGCTGGCCTTGGCTACGCGGACGATATGGCGCTGCTGACCGCGGTGATAGGGCTCGTTGCAAGCCACATCACGCCGACGCACCGGGCGGCTGCGGCGCGCGCTCTCGACAAGGAACTGCCGGCTAGGAGCTAGGCACGCCTCTGCTAACGCTGCGGGTTGACGATCACCTTGCCGGTGACTTTGCGGTTCTCGATCAGCTCGAGCGCCTTGGCGGTCTCGGCGAGCGGGAAGTTCGCATGGATGTGCGGGACGATCAGTCCCTCTTTGCACCAATCGAGCAACATCACCAAATTGGCGCGGTGACGCTCGGGATTGCCCTGCACGAACGCAGTCCAGAACACGCCGATCAGCGAGCAGCCCTTGAGCAGCACGAGATTGAGTGGAATGCGCGGGATCGTGCCTGAGGCAAAGCCGAGTACGAGATAGCGGCCCTCCCACGCCATAGCCCGCAGACTCGGCTCCGCGTGGTCGCCGCCTACCGTGTCGTACAGCACGTCGACGCCCCTGGCTTGTGTCAGCTCTTTCAACCGCTCCTTGAGATCCTCGCTCTCATAATTGATGCCCTCGTCGGCGCCGTGCTTGCAGGCCAAGGCGACCTTCTCTTTCGATGAAGCGACGGCGATGACACGCGCGCACATGAGCTTCCCGATCTCGACTGCCGCGAGTCCGGCACCGCCCGCCGCACCTAGTACCGCAAGCGTCTCGCCTTCCTTGAGGTCGCCGCGATCCTTGAGGCCGTGCAACGCTGTGCCGTAGGTGATGGGAATCCCCGCCGCGGCCTCATCGCTCACACCGTCCGGAATGGGAACGACGTTGCTTGCCTTGGTGACGACCTTCTCGTGGCAGCCATTGCCGCCGATAAACGCGGCGACTCTTTGCCCGACACTAAGTCCCGTGACGCCGTCACCGAGCGCCTCGATGGTGCCGGCGATCTCGGCCCCCGGCGAGTATGGAAGCCGCGGCGTGACCTGATACTCGTTGCGCAAGGAAAGCGTGTCGAAGAAGTTGAGGCCGACCGCAGTCACCTTGATGAGGACCTCGTCAGGTCCTGGGTTCGGCTCCGCCGTCTCTTCGAGGCGGAGCGCTTCAATCCCCCCGAACTCCCTGATTTGCGCCACGCGCATCGACGTTTGCTCCCGCGCCGTCAACGATGGCGGGACGCCGCGGTTTCAGACATCGAACAATCGGTGGCGAAGCGCGATGGCGACCGCCTGTGTGCGATTGACGGCGCCGAGCTTGCGCATCGCAGTCTGCGCGAGCTCCACAGCCCCGCCGGCGAGTGCCACGGCAGCCTCATAGCCGCCCACGCGGCAGGATGCCGGCGAAGGCCACCCACTCGAAGCCAAAGCGGGAGATCGCGCCCTGCATGGTGTCCAGAACGGCATCCGACGTATCGACTCGGTCCAAGCTCTCGACGAAGTCCAAGGCTTCCTGCCCAAAAGAGTTCGCTGTTCCTGTCATTGATCCCCCGCTGAACCGGCGAGTTAAGGCTAAGCCACGAAACAATCTGGCGAATGTGGGACTTGGCACGCGAAAACTGTAGGGGCAACTTCCGGCCTTGACGGTTGCGGGTGCTTTTGTCCCGCTAAACTTCCAGGATAGAGCCATGAGATCGGCGCTTCCTTCGCCGCGCGGCTATTTCGCCATCGGCGTCGAAGGCATCTCAAAGCCTGTGAATCTCGGCAATCTCT
>DATFVO010000279.1:0-2682 GCA_035260265.1 Methyloceanibacter sp. | reverse complement strand
ATTGCCGCGCGATGCGCCGGGCACTCTCTGAGAAACTTCCACGACCAGGCCCAGAGCGCCGGATCAAGCCGCAGTCGGAATTTGAGCGCCGTGTCGTCACGAAACAGCGATTGCAAAAGGATCTTAGGTGCGCGCGGACTGGCCCAAGTGTAGGCATGGCCGGGCGCGATCATGCCGGCGTTGGAGAAGCTCGTCTCCATCGCAGCCTTGTCTTGGCGGTCGACAACCTCCACCTCGTACCCGTCGTTAGCAAGAAAATAGGCGGTGGTGGTTCCAACAACGCCTGCCCCGAGCACAAGAGCTTTCATGGCGCATCCTTGTCATGACCAGCGAGACGATGGCACCGAGTGGGCATGCCGTCTCCGTCACGAGCGACGATTGGGCGTCGCGGGCGAGAGAACGAATTCGCCGCCGCCACATCAAGCTTACACAAACTTCTCGCCCAAGTAGGACTTGCGCACGAGGTCGCTTCGCAACAGATTTTCGGCCGCATCGTGGAGCACGATATACCCTGCCTGAATCACATAGCCGCGGTTGGCGACCTGAAGCGCCATGCGGGCGTTTTGCTCGACGAGAAGGATCGTCGTCCCTTGCTGGCGGATGTTGCGGATCGTCTCAAAGATTGTCTCGACCAGGATTGGGGACAGGCCCATAGACGGCTCGTCGAGGAGCAGCAGTTTCGGGCTGGCCATCAGCGCTCGTCCGATCGCCAGCATCTGCTGCTCGCCGCCAGACAGCGTGCCACCCTTCTGGTTAAGCCGCTCATGTAGGCGGGGAAACAGCGCCAGAACCCTTTCCATGTCGGCCGCAACGTTGTGTTTATCGGCGCGGGCAAAGGCGCCCAATTCGAGATTCTCGAGGACGCTCATGCGGCCGAAGATGCGCCGGCCTTCGGGGGATTGCGCGATCCCCATGCGCACCACTTTGTCGGTCGAGAGACGGTCGATGCGCTTGCCATCAAATTGGATTTCGCCCCGCAGCGGCTTGAGGGTACCGATGATGGTCTTCAGGGCCGTGGTCTTTCCCGCCCCATTGGCGCCAATCAAGGTGACGATCTCACCCCGCTCCACCTTGAGCGAGATCCCCTTCAGCGCCCGGATATTTCCGTAGCTGGTGTGGACGTCCACGACTTCAAGCACTGTTGAGATCCGGCTCGTAGCCCTTGCCGAGGTAGGCTTCGATGACCTTGCGATCGCGCTGCACCTGGGCCGGCACGCCCTCAGCGATTTTGACTCCATGGTCGAGCACAGTGACACGGTCGGAGACGCCCATGACCAACTCCATGTGGTGCTCGATCAGAAGAAGCGTCAGTCCCAGCTCGCGCCTCAGCTGGCACAAAAACTCCGTCAAGTCGTCGGTTTCGCGCGGGTTCATGCCTGCAGTCGGCTCGTCGAGCAGCAGTAACCTTGGGCGGGTTGCAAGCGCGCGCGCGATCTCCAGACGTCGCTGATCCCCGTAGGGGAAGTTCTTGGCCAGAACGTCCGCCTTGCCTTCGAGCCCCACGAAGGCAAGGAGCTCAAGGGCGCGCGCGCGGGCGGCGCGTTCCTCTCTGAGGATCCAGGGCGGGCGGAAAACTGCCGCCATCACCGTCCCGTGCAGACGGCAGTGTTCTCCCACCAGGATGTTTTCGAGCGCGGTCATGGTCGGAAACAGACGAATCGATTGAAACGTCCGGGCAATCCCACGCTCAGCGATGCGATTGGGGCGAAATCCCGTTATGCTAGATCCGTCAAACAGCAGCAGGCCCGAGCTCGGCTTGGTGATACCGGTGATGATATTGAAAAAGGTGGTCTTGCCGGCCCCGTTCGGACCGATCAGGCCGGCGATCGTTCCTTCCTCGATCGCGAAGTCAATGCCGCTCAGAGCAGAGAGGCCATCGAACCGCTTGCTAATCGCTTTTGCCTGCAGGATGAGCCGCGCCTCGCTGCTGTGATTGTCGCTCGCTGAAGGGCGGCTCGCTCCCTCGCGCAGCCAGGAAAGCACCTCGAGGTCCCGGCGCGGCTCGGTCGACCGCTCCGGCGGCGCAATCGCCCTCTCGTCGACTTCGTCGGGCACGGTCGCATGGCGCGACCGCCTAGCCTCGATCAGACCGCCCGGTTTCAGGATCATCATGACGACCAGTCCAAACCCGAAGAAGAACCACCGCCAGATGGTGAAATCCACGGTCGTCAACGCGCTGATCCCGAGTCCGCTGCCAAGCGCTCGCACCCAATGGGTGAGCTGGGCGAGAAAGACCCGGTCAAACAGGGTAATAACGATGCCTCCGGCAATGACGCCGCGGATCGATCCCATGCCGCCGAGGATCACCATGCACAGCAGCATGATCGATACGTTGAATTCAAAGGCACCCGGCGTGATGGCTTGAAGCTTGGCCGCGTAGACGGAGCCGGCGAAGCCGGAGAAGGTCGCCCCCAGGGCAAAGGCCAAGAGTTTGGATTTGATGGGGTCTACGCCCATGCACGCGGCCGCCGTCTCGTCTTCGCGGATGGCCATCCAGGCCCGGCCCAGGCGCGACTGGTGCAATCGGTTCATCGCCCAGACCGACGTTCCTCCGATTACTAGGATGAGGAAGTACCAGGGGATCGGGCTGGTTTCGAAGGGCACGCCGAGAAGATGTGGCTGCCCGATTGGATTGATGCCGTTCTCGCCGCCCGTGAGATTGAGGCGATAGACCGGCCGCCA
>DATFVO010000278.1:0-4046 GCA_035260265.1 Methyloceanibacter sp. | reverse complement strand
GCGACAGGTATGCCGCCTGCGATGGTCTGGCACGGCGACAGCGAGCTCCCCAAAAGCGACCTGATTGTTCTGCCCGGCGGCTTCTCCTATGGCGACTACCTCCGCTCCGGCGCCATGGCAGCGCACTCGCCGGTGATGCGTGAAGTCATTGCGCGCGCGCGCGCCGGCGCGCCCGTGCTCGGCATCTGTAACGGGTTTCAGGTCTTGACCGAAGCGGGACTTCTCCCGGGCGTGCTCATGCGCAATGCGACGCTGAAATTCATCTGCAAGGACGTGCATCTCCGCGTTGAGCGGAACGACTCAATCTATACGCACCGCTACCGGCGGGGCGAGGTGGTGCGGTTCCCCATCGCACACAAAGATGGCAGCTATTTCGCTGACGACCAGACGCTGCAAAGGCTCGAAGGCGAAGGCCTAGTTGCCTTCCGCTATTGCGACACGGCTGGGGCGGTCACACCTGGAGCGAATCCCAACGGCTCGCGCAATAACATCGCCGGCATCTACAACGCGTCCGGGACCGTGCTTGGGCTGATGCCCCATCCGGAGCGCCTCGCCGACGCTCCTCTCGGCGGCACTGACGGCGCCAAGATGTTTCTCTCGCTCGTGGAGACTCTGCATTGAACATCGTGGCGCTTGCGGCGCGGAAACAGGAGGGCGTCACCCCCGACATTATCGCTGAACACGGCCTCTCGCCCGACGAATATCGGCGGCTCGTCGAGGCGCTAGGGCGCGAGCCGCGGCTGACCGAGCTCGGCATCTTCTCGGTGATGTGGTCCGAGCACTGCTCGTACAAATCCTCCAAAGTCTGGCTTAAGAAGCTGCCCACCTCCGGCCCGCAGGTGATCCAAGGACCTGGCGAGAACGCCGGTGTCGTCGATCTCGGTGACGGGCAGGCCGCCGTTTTCAAGATGGAAAGCCACAACCATCCCTCCTACATCGAGCCTTACCAGGGCGCGGCGACCGGCGTCGGCGGCATCATGCGCGACGTGTTCACTATGGGCGCCCGACCCATCGCCAATATGAATGCGCTGAGATTCGGCGCTCCCGGTCATCCCAAGACGCGCCATCTCGTTGCCGGTGTCGTGTCCGGTATCGGCGACTACGGCAACTGCATGGGCGTGCCGACGGTGGGCGGCGAGACCAATTTCGACCAGCGCTACAACGACAATATCCTCGTCAACGCCATGACAGTGGGGCTGGTCGATGCTAACCGCATTTTCAAGTCTGCGGCCAAGGGCATCGGACACTCCGTGGTCTATGTCGGCTCCAAGACCGGCCGCGACGGAATTCACGGCGCCACCATGGCCTCGGCAGAGTTCGACGAGGCCTCGCAAGAGAAGCGGCCGACCGTGCAGGTTGGGGATCCATTCACCGAGAAGCTCCTGCTTGAAGCCTGCCTCGAATTGATGGCCGAGGACGCCATCGTCGCCATTCAGGACATGGGCGCGGCAGGGCTCACGTCCTCATCGGTCGAAATGGCCGACAAAGGCGGCGTCGGCATCGAGCTCGAGCTCGACCGCGTGCCGACCCGCGAAGAAGGCATGACGGCCTACGAGATGATGCTGTCCGAGAGCCAGGAGCGCATGCTCATGGTGCTCAAGCCCGGCGCCGAGCCCCTCGCCGAGCGCGCGTTCAAGAAGTGGGGCCTCGACTTTGCCGTGATCGGCTACACCACAGATACCGGGCGGCTCGTGGTGCGCCATCGCGGCGCGCTCGAGGCCGATATTCCGCTCGCGGCTCTCGCGCACGCCGCGCCCATCTACGAGCGGCCTTGGACTAAGCCGGCCGCGCCGGCCCTCATCGCGCCGCAGGACGTGCCGGCCCCGAGCAGCATTCTCGACACGCTCGAATCGATGATGGGTTCCCCCCATCTCTCGTCGCGGCGCTGGATTTGGGAGCAGTACGACCACATGGTCATGGCCGACACGGTGCAGCGGCCTGGCGGCGATGCCGCTGTGGTGCGCGTGCATGGCACGAAGAAGGGCCTCGCCATATCCTGCGATGTGACGCCCCGCTACTGCGCCGCCGATGCATCTGAGGGGGCCAAGCAGGCGGTCGCCGAGTGCTGGCGCAATCTCTCGGCGGTAGGTGCGGACCCTCTTGCCATCTCCGACTGCATGAATTTCGGCAATCCCGAGCGGCCCGAGATCATGGGCGAGTTTGCCGCCGCCATCGAAGGCATGGCCGAGGCTTGCACCGCGCTGTCCTTCCCGGTCGTGTCGGGCAACGTCTCGCTTTATAACGAGACGAACGGCGCCGCCATTCCGCCAACCCCCGCCATCGGCGGCATCGGGCTAATACCGGATATCGATGCAATGGCGACCATCGCCCTGAAGCGCCATGGCGACATCCTGATGCTGCTTGGCGGGGAGGCGGGCCATCTCGGCCAATCGCTTTACATGCGGATCATGTTGAACCGCGCCGATGGCGCGCCGCCTCCGGTCGATCTCGATGCCGATAAGCGCGCCGGAGATTGCGTGAGAGGCTTGATCAGGAGCGGCGACGTTTCGGCCGTGCATGACGTCTCTGACGGCGGGCTGCTGGTGGCAATCGCGGAAATGGCCCTTGCCGGCAACCTTGGTGTTGAGCTCGACGACCTGCCGGCTCCCCTCCCCGCCCATGCCTTGTGGTTTGGCGAAGACCAAGCGCGTTTCGTGGTTGCCGCCTCGCCTGACAAGGCCGATGCCATCCACAAGGCGGCTGCGGTGGCCAAAGTCCCACTGAGGCTGCTTGGCAAGGTGGGTGGCGACTCAATCAAGCTTCAAGGCGAGGCGCCGCTGCCGCTTGCTGCAGTCAGAGCCGCACATGAGAGCTGGTTGCCCCGCTTCATGGCTCATAACTAGGTCCTGCAGTGGAGTTAAACGCATGGGAATGGCGGCCGAAGACATCGCGCGGATGATCAAGGAGCGTTTCCCTGACGCCGAGATCCGCATCGAGGACCTCGCCGGCGATGGCAATCATTATGCCGCAACCGTGATCTCGGAAGCATTCCGTGGCAAGTCGCGGGTCGAGCAGCACCAGATGGTTTATGACGCGCTTAAGGGCAACATGGGCGGCGTCCTGCACGCGCTTGCGCTTAAGACCGCGACACCATAACTACGCAACGAGCGTAGGAAAGGAATTGAACGATGAGCGCACAGGATGTTCAGGACTGGATCGGCAAGCAGGTCGCCGGGAACGACGTGGTGCTGTTCATGAAAGGCACCAAGTCCATGCCACAATGCGGTTTCTCTATGCAGGTCGCGCAGATCCTCCAGCATCTTGGCGTCGATTTCAAAGACATCAACGTGCTCGAGGATATGAGCGTACGCGAGGGCGTAAAGGCCTATTCCAACTGGCCGACCATACCGCAGCTCTACGTGAAGGGCGAGTTCATCGGCGGCTGCGATATCGTGCGCGAGATGTTCCAGGCGGGCGAGCTGCAGCAGCTTCTGACCGCCAAAGGTATCGCCCACAACAAGCAGACCCTGACGGCCTAGCCTCGCTGCTTAGCCCACAGGGATCGCAATGAAGCGGGTAGCGTAGCCCGATTTTACTCGCGCCACGACATTGCGTTTGCTTCGGCTATGCGCGTCGTTGAGCGCCCTCTGAACGTCTAATGGCGCACTCACCTTATTCCCCGCCACGTCGAGGATGATGTCGCCGGCCTGAAGCCCGCGCTCGGCGCCAATCCCGTCGGGATCGACTTTGGTCACGACCACGCCTCCCGCGGAGGGTTTGGCGGTCTGTGCAGCGGGGGCGAGCGTAAGCCCCAGCTTGGAGGGATCGGTGCTGCCTTCCTGGCTCCCTTGATTGTCAGGCGGAGCCTCGCTGCGCGGGCTTGAAAGTTGTCCAAGTGCAAGGGCGATAGTCTTTTTCTCTCCCTGCCTGACGACGCCGACCTCGACTTTGGTCCCGGGCGCCATGTCGCTCACCATCTTGGAGAGCTCACGCTCGTCTTTGACCGGTTTGCCCTGAAGCGAAGTGATGATGTCGCCCGACTGGATGCCGGCCCTCGCCGCGGGACTGTTCGGCTGGGGTTCGGCGACGAGAGCGCCTTGCGTCTG
>DATFVO010000277.1:0-6614 GCA_035260265.1 Methyloceanibacter sp. | reverse complement strand
GCTTCACTGCTCAGCGGCATATCGATCGCCTCGGCGGCGGGAAATTCGTTGGCGCGATTGAAAATGCTCGGGCCGGAATGGATCTCTGTGGCGGCATTGAGCAGCAGGTACTGAAGGGCCGGATGCAGGTCCTCCCGCACCACCAGGCTGGTCTTGGTTGCGATCAGGGTTACGTCCGCAGGCGGTTGATCCCGCGCCAAATCCGTCACGCCTCTGGGCACGATCAGCTTGTTGAGAAACGGATAGAGCGCGACGACCGCGTCGGCGTGAGGAAAGCCGGAAAGCGCAACGCGCTCGTCGGCGAGGAGCTGCTGTACCAAGGGCGCGTCCCAGGAGGTCATCATGAACGCGACATCGATCTCTCCCGCCTTGAGCTTTTCCGCGGCTTCACTCGGGCCGAGCGCCAGCAGCTCGCCGATCTGCGGCTCCATCCCGAAACGCTTGATCAGTTCCAGCGACAGCGCACGCGTGCCGCTGCCTTGCGGCCCGATCGCAATCTTGCGGCCGTGCAAGCCATCGGCCCCCACGCCCTGGTTCTCGCGCCTGCGGAACCACCACAACGGCTCGTATGCCACGGTGCCCAATGATTCGAGGCCTGCCGTATTCGCGGCGCCGACGACGCCGCCTTGGAGAAGCCCGACGCTCACGCCCGAGCGAGAATCGCGCAGCAGGGCAGCGGTTTCCACCGAGCCGGCGGTCGAGCGAAGTTGCACCTCCACGCCGGCCTTCGCGAGCGCCGCCTGGTAGCGCTTGCCGTGCTCCTCGTAGGCGCTGCCTTCCGGCCCCGTCGCCATCACGATCCGGTGCGGCGGCATGTTGCCCAGCATCACGAAGGCCGCGCATCCGATCGCGGCGGCGGTCACCGCGATCGTGACCGTCGGCCAATGGTGTCGCAGGAAGGCTCGGATCGGCATGCAGACTTAACGCTTCCGGATCGAGTTGGCACAAAGCTTTTCGATGCGTGCCACAGCTTGTGCCGGCACATCAATCGTGCCGGCTATGGCGTACTCAGATGAAGTACAATCAGCGCGAGCCGCAAACTCGGTCCTACCCTCCCCCTTGTGGGGAGGCATAGGCGGCCTTCGGCTGCCGTTCTTAGCGCTAAGAACGCCGATGCGAAGCATCGGCTATGGCGAAGCGAGCGGGGGGGGTCGTTGTGAGGCACACGCCTCGCGCCGCAACAACGACCCCCACCCCCAGCCCCTCCCCACAAGGGGGAGGGGAGCACACCGAGTGTGATGCGCGATCAAGCAATGCCGCCTATTGCGCCCTACTGACTCGCTGCGAAGATCGCATCCCCCAATCGCCTGGAGCCCCCCATGCAGCTCAATGCCTTCTTCCCGAGCCTCGACATCGGCAGCGATCCTGCGAAGATCCGTGACTGGGCGCAAGCAGCCGAAGATCTGGGCTACGCGTATATCGAGGTGCCTGATCACGTCTTTGGCGCGACGGCGCGCGACGGCTGGGTCCCGCTGTACGACGAGAAGGCCTCCTTCCACGAGACCTTTGTGACGCTGGGTTTCCTGGCGGCGGTCACCAAGCACATCCGGCTCTCGAGCGGCGTTCTCATTGCGCCGCAGCGCCAGACCGGAGTCATTGCGAAGCAGGCGGCCGAGGCCGATCTCCTCAGCGCTGGCCGCTTGCGGCTTGGCATCGGTCTCGGCTGGAACCATGTGGAGTACGAAGCGCTCGGCGCGGATTGGAAGACGCGCGGCGCCCGGCAGGGCGAACAAGTCGAGGTGCTGCGCCGCCTTTGGTCGGAGGACCTCGTGAGCTTCGATGGGCGCTTCCACAATCTCAAGGACGTCAGCATCGTGCCGCCGCCTGTGCAACGCCCCATCCCGATCTGGTTTGGCGGCTCGTCGGACGCCGCTCTCAAGCGTGCTGCCCGGCTTGGCGATGGCTGGATGCCGATCATGGCCGCCGACGCGCAGGCGGAGCAGAAGCTTGCGGCGTTGCGCGAGCATCTCAAGTCGTTCGGACGCGATCCTGCAAAGTTCGGCATCGAGGGCTGGCTGCGCATGCACAGTCCGGACCCGCAAGGCTGGGCGAGCGCGGCGGACGGTTGGCGCCGGCTCGGTGCCGACATGGTGATGCTGTATCCCATGTACCGCATCTGGAACTTCGACGGCCACATCGAGATGTTGCGGCGGTTCAAGGCGGTTGCGAGCGGATAGCGTGAGATTCAGTATCCAGGGCGAGCAACCACCGATCCCCATTAGGACTTCGGTAGATCTCTCTCGTCCGAAGGGCCATGCGATATTTGCTCCATGCTTCCGCTCCGGATGATATATAGGGAGCGCAGGGCGCGGCGCGACAGCGAGCGCCGAGCATAAACCCCGCTACATTGGACGGGCGAAGTGCGCAACTTCCTCGACAGTCACGTAGAGCCCGGCGTCTTTGATCCTGAGGCCGTGGCCATCCTCCTCGCCGCATTCGATGCCGCGTGGCAGTCCATCAAGGCGAGCGGGCCTAGCTTTACGGATAAGCAAAAGGAACTCGTGCGGGAAGCACTTGCAACCTACATCATTGAACAGGCCCGGCGTGGCGAGCTTGACCAACGCCGTCTCAGCGAAGGCGCTGTGCGTCACTTGGCTCAGTCAAATCTCAGACCTCCGACGCGCGGTTGGACATGACGTTTGCCTGATGGGGGGACGCCAACATGCCGGACGAAAGCAAGCCCCCCGGGGAGAAAACTAGCCACTGTTACGTAGCCCCGCGGCTATCCCGTTGATGGTCAGATGGATTGCCTGCACCACGCGCTCGTCGGTATCGCCGGCGCGATGACGCTTCAGCAGTTCGATCTGTACATGGTTGAGCGGATCGAGGTAGGGAAAGCGGTTCTTGATCGATCGCGCCAGCAAGGGATTTTGGTCGAGCAATGCGTGCTGGCCGGTGATGGCGAGCAGGATTTCAATCGTGTACTGCCATTCGGCACGCAACCGCGGAAAGATAGCTTCGCGCAGCTCGGTGTCCTCGACGAGCTCCGCGTAGCGTGAGGCGATTGCGATATTGCTTTTCGCTAGCACCATATCCATGTTCGAGAGCAGCGTTTGGAAAAACGGCCACTCGCGGTACATCTCCCGCAATATGCTCATGCCGTCCCGCGGTCGCGCGGCAAGCCAGGCCTTGATCGCCGTTCCGAATCCGTACCAGCCCGGCAACATGAGTCGGCATTGCGACCAGCCGAAGACCCAAGGGATAGCGCGCAGGTCCTCGATGCGCGTCGAATTTTTGCGTGACGCGGGACGGCTGCCGATATTTAGATTGGCGATTTCTCCGATGACGGTCGATTCCCAAAAGTACCGTTCGAACCCAGCCGTCTCGTATACGAGGTTCCGATACGCTCGATAGGCATGGTTGGAAAGTTCTTCCATGGTCGTGAAGTACTCCTCGCGCGGCGCCGCATGGTCTGCCTGCAGGAGCGTCGCCTCCAGGGAGGCGGCAGCAAGAATCTCAAGGTTTCGCCGGCCCACCTCTGCGTGCGAATATTTTGCCGCGATCACCTCGCCCTGTTCGGTGATGCGGATCTGCCCCTGCACAACGCCCGAGGGCTGCGCGAGGATGGCCTGATAACTCGGGCCGCCGCCACGGCCGACGGATCCGCCGCGGCCGTGGAAGAGACGTAGCGTGATCCCATGACGCCGGAATGTGTCGATGAGCGCGGTTTCGGCCTTGTAGAGTTCCCAGCCCGAGGCCAGGAAGCCGCCATCCTTGTTGCTATCGGAGTAACCGAGCATCACCTCCTGTGCGCGACCACGATCTTCCAGGAGGCAGCGGTACTCCGGCATGGCGAGGAGTTCGTCCATGATGTCCCCGCAGTTGCGCAGATCGGCGATCGTCTCGAACAGCGGGACAATGTTTACGTCGAGCTCGCGCTCACGCGGCCGCAACAGTCCTGCCTCCTTGAGCAGCAGCCCTACCTCGAGAAGGTCCGAGACCCCGTTCGTCTTCGAGATCACGTAGTTGGGCACAGCGGCTTTGCCATAGCGCCGGTGTGCCTCGGCGGCTTCGCGAAGGTTTGTCAGCTCCGAGGCCGTCTCCGCCGAATAGCGCAGGAAAGGCGAAGAAAGCAGTCGCGCGGTCTTGAGCTCCTCGCGCAGGAGGGAGATGCGGGCGTTTTCGGGGAGGCCGGCATAATTCGAGGCCGTGGAAGTCATCTCGAACAGCTCGCCCACCGTGCGCTCATGCACCTCGGAATTCTGGCGCAGATCAATGCCCGCGAGATGGAAGCCGAAAGTGCTGGCCGCGCGACGCAGGCGGCGCAGACGACCACGCGCCAGCGTCGCAGAGCCGTTCGCCGTGAGCGAACGATAAAGAATGCCGAGGTCGGCAGTGAATTCGGCACACTCGGCGTAACGGGGCGCCTCGCCTACGGCGTGGCGCGAGGCCTCTGCCTGCCCGAGCCCCCGCGCCGTCGCGGCCAGGCGCGCATAGATACCGGAGATAGCGAGACGATAAGGTTCGTTGCGGCGCTGCGGCGAGCGATCAGGCGAGCGCGCCGCCAAGTCCTTCAGCTCATCGGATACAGTGACCAGCCGCGTATCGAGCGATAGTTCGCTGCCTAAGAGATGCACTTCATCCAGGTAGAATTTGAGTGCGCGTTCGCTCTGCAGTCCCAACGCTTGTCGCAGCACTTCGGCTGTGACGAACGGATTGCCGTCGCGATCACCGCCGATCCAGCTTCCAACGCGCAGGAATGAGGGTAGCTCGAAGTTCTCCCATGCGGGATCGGTCGAAACGAGTTGGTCTTCCAGCGCGGCGTAGAAGCGAGGCAGCTCGTGCAGAAAAGTGTAGCCGTAGTAGGACAGCCCGTTAGCTATCTCGTCTACGACTTTGAGTCTGCTCCCGCGCAGCATGCTGGTCTGCCACAGCGTGAGCACGGCGGAACGCAAGGCCTCTTCGTTTGCCGCCGTCTCTTCGGGGGTGAGCCGAAGGCGGTCGCGTTCCTCCAGCAGCTGCGCCACCTCCACCTCACGATCGATCGTGCTCTTCCGCCTCACCTCCGTCGGATGGGCGGTGAGTACCGGGCAAACGATGGCATTGGCGAAGAAGTTCTGCAGCTTCGAGCGGGAAATGGCCGCATCACGAGCGCGAGTAAGCGCGTGGGCCATGGTGCCTTCGCGCGGTGCTGAAGCGGCCAGCGCGTGGGCTCTTGTCCGGCGGATGTGATGTTGGTCTTCGGCGATGTTGGCCAGCTGCGAAAAGTAGCTGAAAGCGCGGATGATTTGGATGCTTTGACCATGCGAGAGGCTATTCAATGTCGCTTCGAGCTCGTGCCGCGCGGCTTCATCTTCTTCGCGGTGGAAGCGGATCGAGGTCCGGCGAATGTGCTCAACGATCGCGAAGACAGGCTCGCCTTCTTGGCTGCGCACCGTATCGCCAAGAATGCGGCCGAGAAGACGGATATCGTCCCGTAAGGGCAAATCCTTGTCGGGAGCTTCGAGCGGATCCATGATCACACGAATTCGAACTATGAGGCCGCTGAGGCGGCCCCGAATTCGACGACGGCGATCGGGGTTCTCGCGCCGAAGTCGTGCACCAACGATCCTAGCGGTCCTTTGACAAATGGATCAACCTGCCAAGCGTGTGTCGCGCATCAACGCCGACTGAGCCGACATCTCCCTAAGTCCGCTTGGTGCAATTGCGTCCTGAAAATTGCGTATTCGTTATCCGAATCCTGCTCACCCGCCCTTCACCAGCACATCTCGCAGCACAACGGCATCATTGTGCGCCTCGTCATGCGCGGCGAAGACGAGCGTGATCGGCCCTTGCCGCGCAAGCGCCCGCAGCCGCTCGAGCGCGTCGGGATGCCCGCGCAGCTCTTTCAGATAACGCCGGCGGAATTCCTGCCAGCGCGCCGGATCGTGGCCGAACCATTTTCGCAACGCGCTGCTCGGCGCGATGTCTTTCATCCACTCGTCGATCGCGGCGTCTGCCTTCTTGACGCCGCGCGGCCACAGCCGGTCGATCAATATGCGCGTGCCGTCGCTCGCCGCCGGCGCCTCATAAGCGCGCTTCAGCTTGATTTTGGCGGCTCGCGCTTTTTTGCTCACGAGTGACGGCTCCGCGCGTAGCCTGGGTTGACGCCCGCAAATGCGGGCGGAAACCCAGGAGCGGTCTCGCCGCGCAAAGCGAACCCCGGGTTTCGCTGCGCTCAACCCGCGACCCAGAACCGGCCGACCTTCTTCAACTGCAAAGAACGGTGTCGCGGATTGTCCTTTAGTAACGCGTAGTTCTGTCGGCCAGGGCTCGAATGTTCTCTGGAAGCTTTGCATACGCCTCCCAAAAGGACGGGCTGGCGAAGTGTCTCACAGTTCGAGCGCGCGACCGGCGCGGAAATCTGCCAGCGCCTGCTCTGCGAGTTGGTCGAGCTTGCCCGCTTTGGCATCGCGCTCGATCTTTTGGTCGAATCGAGCGGCCTCGAATTCCTCGAACCAAGCGCGGAATCGCGCGAGCTGGTCGGCGGGCAATTCGGCCACAGCCTTTTCGATGTCTTCAAGCCTCGTCATGATCACCAGCCTTGGCGGAGAGGGAGGGATTCGAACCCCCGATACGGTTACCCGTATGCCGCATTTCGAGTGCGGTGCTTTCAACCACTCAGCCACCTCTCC
>DATFVO010000276.1:0-3351 GCA_035260265.1 Methyloceanibacter sp. | reverse complement strand
AAGCTTCGGAAGACCTCAGCGCTGCAGCGCCGCCTTCACGGCCGCGGCGAGCTCCTTCAGATCGAAGGGCTTTTGCAAGAACATGAAGTCCTCATTCTCGGCGAGATGCTTGCGGAACGAGTCTTCCGCGTAGCCCGAGATGAAGATGATCTTGAGGTCCGGCCGATCGCGGCGGAGCTTCTCCATTAGCGTCGGGCCGTCCATCTCCGGCATCACCACGTCGCTCACCACGAGGTCGACGTCGCCTTGGTGGCTTTCGAACACGTCGAGCGCCTCCGAGCCGGTCGACGCTTCGAGCACCTGATAGCCGCGCTGGCCGAGCGCCCGCGCAGCAAAGCTCCGCACAGCGTCCTCGTCCTCGACGAGCAGCACAGTGCCGCGCCCGGTCAGATCCTTCGGCTTCTCGATGCGGCGCTCGGCCTTGATCTCCGCCTCGCCGGCCGTCTCGATGTAACGCGGGAGATAGACGCGCATGACGGTGCCGCGTCCCAACTCGCTCTCGGCGTAGATATAGCCGCCGCTCTGCTTAACGATGCCAAATACGGTCGAGAGGCCAAGGCCGGTGCCCCGGCCGATCTCCTTGGTGGAGAAGAACGGCTCGAAAATCTTCTGCTTCACCTCCTCGCTCATTCCGCAGCCGGTATCGCTGACCTCGATCAGCACGTATTCCCCGGGCGGCACCTGGCGGGAGCCGAGCTCGCGCGAGTCGCGCTCGTCCACATTGACGGTGCGAATGGTGAGCTTTCCGCCGTCAGGCATGGCGTCGCGCGCATTGACGGCAAGGTTGATGATCACCTGCTCAAACTGATGCAGGTCGGCCTTGACAGGCCATAGCCCGGAGGCCTGGTCGAGCCTGAGTTCGATATTCTCGCCGAGCAGCCTGCTCAGCAGGATCGAGAGATCAGACAGCAAGTCGCCGAGCTGAAGCACCTGCGGCCGCAAGGTCTGCTGGCGCGAGAAGGCAAGCAGCTGGCGCACGAGCCCCGCGGCGCGGTTCGCGTTCTGCTTAATGTTCATGATGTCCTGGAAAGCGGGGTCGGTCGGACGGTGGTTCATCAGCAGGAAATCAGAGAAGCCAATGATCGCCGTGAGCATATTGTTGAAGTCGTGCGCGATGCCGCCGGCGAGCTGACCGATGGCCTGCATCTTCTGCCCCTGCGCGATTTGCATTTCGAGCGCGCGCTGCTCGGTCGTGTCGATGGCATAAGCGATCGCCGCCTCACTCTCGGTCTGCTCGACCGGGCTTAAATAGAGTCGTCCGCTCCGCTCTGGAGTGCCGGCAAAGGTGATATCGACCGGTTCAATCAAGCCGTGCCCCGCTAACGCCGCGTCGAGTGTGCGCCTGAGTGCTTCATGGCTCTCAGGCTGGACGAGATTTTCGAGGCTTACCTTGCCGCCCTCGTCAGCGGCGGTGGCGAACAGGCGCGCGAAGGCGGCGTTGGTGGCGCTGACGGCGCCTTCGGCGTCGAGCGTGGCGATGGCGATCGGCGCGGAGTGGAACAGGCGGGCAAATCTGAGCTCTGCGGCGCCGGCTTCCTGGCCCTCTCCCGGACCGCGATTGATGACAAGCGCATGCGCCAATCCGCCACGAATCCGTTGGAGCACGCGCACGGGAAGGTTCGTGCCATCGGCCTTGACGAGGTCGATGTCGAAGCGCCGCGTGGCCGCCTGCGGCTGGCCACGGCCGCTGCGGGCGATCAGAGCCGCGCTGTCATGCGACATGATCCGCTCGAGCATGAGGGGGCGTCCCGCGACCTCCGAGAGATCGAGTCCGAGCCACTGGGCGAGCGTGGCGTTGAGATATTCGATATTGCCGTCAACATCGGCGGTGAAGAAGCCGGCTGGCGCGCTGTCCAGATAGGCAATCGCCGCCTGTACCTTGGCGAAGTTCGCTTCCTCGCGCGCGCGATCTTGCGTGATCTCATCGACCAGCCACACCACGAGAGCGCCTTTGCGGCCAGAGCGCGGATCGGCCGGCATCGGTTGCACCGAGATGCGGAACCAGCGCGGAGCAACGCCTGCCTCGTCCTCGCCCTCGCCCGGCGGCGGCAGGCGGAACTCCTCCTTCAGGCCGCGGCCTTGCTGCGCCGCGCGGGCAAGACGAAAGATCGCTTCCGCGAGATGCGGATTGCCGGCGAAGGCGCGGTCCGGCGCAGGCACGCTCGCTTCTGGAGCAAGCCCTAGCAGGTCACGATAGGCTTCGTTCGCATAAAGCACGCGGCCGGCGCCGTCGGCGATCAGAGCTCCTTGCGGAAGATTGTCGACGAACGCCTTCGTGACGTCGTTGCGAGCGTGCCTCGGGCCGAAATGGAGGATGTCGACAGCGCCAGCGAACAGGCAGAAGACACCGATGACGGCAAGGCCCGCGAGAACGGCGAGAACGAACGGCTCAGCCGTCTCGCGCGACACCAGCGCAAGGGCCACCGCCGCGAAGGCAAGCGCGAGCGCGAGCAACACCACGAGCCCGACGCTGCCGTCGCGCTCGGTGCGGTCGGTGGCTGGCTCGGCGTAGCGCATCGGCGCATCGACGTCGGTCATGGGCCGTCAAAATACCCGATTCGAATCAACTTGACGGGACATTGTCACGAATGCGTTGCCAAGCCCACGCGTCCCCAAGGCTTTTGCCGCGGGAACGATCTTGCGGGCGAGGCGCTTTAAGCCACCGCGATGCCCAGGGTGTGGATAATGGACCGTTAATTTGCAGCGCGTAGGAAACCTCGTCGATGCTCGACCTCAACACGCTCATCCTTGCCGTCGCGGCCACGTTGTTCGTGATCGCCATCGGCGCGCTTCTTGTGTGGGCATTCAGAACCTTCTTCGGCGGACGCTCAAGCCCCCATGGCTTCTTGCGGCCGCGCGATCGCAGACTTGGCGTGGTCGAGACGGCATCGGTCGATCAGCGCCGCAAGCTCGTCCTTATCAGGCGGGACGACGTCGAGCACCTCATCATCACCGGCGGCCCGGTCGATATGGTGGTCGAAACCGGCATTAGGGGACGGCCCCATCTAGAGCCCCCGCTTGAGGACGTGATCATCGCGAAAAGCGATATCCGCCAAGCACGGTCTTTCAGCAAATCCTAGGCCGTTCCGAGCTTTTTGGAGTTGACTGTGCCTAAAATGCCACAGGAGGTTTCACTTGTGGCAGCCTCTAAGTTGAGGTAAACAATCACTCCGAGCTTACGGCGGCCCTGTATAGTCAGGGCAGGCGGGTGAGGCGACGCCGGTAATTTCACCGCTAGTGCCGTAAGAACGCCGGCAGTTCCCTGCTAATGGTCCGACACCGACTGGCTCCGGCCAGTCATGTCAGTCCCCCAAACCTCTCCACTCCCCGCCCTCCAGCGGGGAGTTTTTT
>DATFVO010000275.1:0-13848 GCA_035260265.1 Methyloceanibacter sp. | reverse complement strand
GGGTCCGGCGCGTAGAAGAAGCCTTGGCCTACGACCGCCTGGGTGATGCCGCTATTGGTGATGCCCGCCTCGACGCGCGCTACACGGTTGGGGAGGTCGATCGACAGCACCTTGTTCATACGCGAGAGGCAAAGCACGATCGAGTCTTCCAGCGGCAAGGCTCCTCCCGAGAGCGAGGTCCCGGCTCCTCGAGGCACGACTTTGATGTGATTGTTGTGGCAGAAGCGGAGGATCTTGCTGACCTCATCAGACGTTCTGGGCAGCACGACCAGAAGCGGCAGACAGCGATAGGCCGTGAGCGCGTCGGTCTCGAAGGTGCGCCGGCCCTCCTGGTCGGCGATCAGGGTCGCGTCGGGGACGAGCTTCTTCAGCTGCCGCACGATGTCGGCCCGCCGCGACACAATCGCGGGATCAGGTCTCGGCATGGAAAGCTGCGACATCAACGCCTCCCGCGACGATAAAGACGGGAATTTCGGTCTAGTCTTTCGCATGAGCGACGTTATGGGGCAATACGCCCCCGCGGCCGGGCTACCGTGCCGAGCCATCTCCTCCAATGACCTGCGGTTTTCCGTAGTTATGGTGTCGCAGGCGGCTACTTTTCGTGGCAAATTGAGCTTTCTACTGGGTTGGGCGAAACCGAACAGCTAAGAGAAGATGTTGGGCAACGGCCCGCCGAGAGCGGGGGAGAACTCTGCGGGCCTTTTCAAGGAGGGAGTGAGATGAGGATCGTTGGGCTCTGTTGGCTTGGTGCTGTCGCGCTCGTCGCTTTAGGCGAGTCGGCCTACGCCGAGGGTGATGCGACAAAAGGTAAAGCGGCGTTCGCCAAATGCGCCATCTGCCACCAGGTCGGCCCCGGCGCAAAGACGCTGGTCGGGCCCGAACTCAACAACGTGGTCGGACGGAAGGCGGCAAGCATCCCCGATTACCCCTATTCGCCGGGCATGAAGAAACTTGGCGAGCAAGGCTTCGTGTGGACGCCAGAGAACATCGACAAATGGATATCAAATCCAAAGGCGATGATCCCCGATTCGCCCATGGCTCTCGCCTTCACGGGCGTGCCTGATGCCGCGGAGCGCGCCGACATCATCGCTTATCTACAGACCCAGACGGGGCAATAGACTTCATGGAGTGGCCCGAGGTGCTGGCGCGGCTTGCGGCGTAGCCGGAGCCGTCGCCTCGGGCCCTTCAGTTCCGCTCGCGCTTTTTGCCTTGGCGCGGAATTTCTCGATGTCGTCCAGAACAGTCTTGAAGAAGTAGTCTTGCTCGCCCTCGTCCTTGGCGACCTCAGTCCAGGCCGTGCGGAAGGCAGTGAGGACATCGTCGGGCCATTCGGCAATGCGCACATTGTCCTTGGCGGCAAGATCAGCGAGCGCGTCGGCTTGGAGCTTTGCCTCTTCGCTAAGTGTCTCATCAAGGATCGTGTGGCAAACGTCCTCGATCATGGAGCGTTGTTCGGCGCTGAACCCATTCCAGCGATCCTTGTTGATCAGCAATTCAAACACCGTCTCAGGCTGGTGCCAGCCAGGCACGTAGATAAGCTTGACCTTTGACTGGAGACCCTGCTCGCGATCGACCGCCGGCGTGTAAAGCTCGGCCGCGTCGATGTCACCCTTCTCGAAAGCCTTCACCAGACTTCCGCCCGGCACGAGCACGGTGGTGGCGCCGAGTTTCGACATGACCCGGCCGCCGAGCCCGAAGATGCGCATGCGCAAGCCCTTGATATCGTTTGGTGTCTTGATCTCCTTTGCGAACCACCCGCCGGCCTCGGCACCGCCGAAGGCGCAAGGCATGACGTGGACCTGTACGCCGGCATGGTCGTACATCTCCTGATAAAGCCTGCTGCCGTTCCCGGTCTCGAACCAGTCGCGATAGGTCTTGCCGTCGGGCCCGAAGGGGAAGCCAGCGAACAGCGCCGCGGCCGGGATCTTCGCGGTCCAGTAGCTTGCAGTGGCAAATCCCGCATCGACGCTGCCGCTGCCGACCTGGTCGAGGATCCCCTGCGGCTTGGTCCCCTCGCCTGGTTCCTTGAGGTCGAGCACGAGCGAGCCTCCGGAGCGCTCCTTGATCAGCTTGGCGAGCCGCGCGGCAGGCTCTCCAAGGCCGGGTAGATGCGTGCCATAAACAATGGGAGTGACGAGGGTCACTGTGGCGGAATTGGTGGCGAGCGCGGGCGAGGCTGGCAGCAGCAACGCTAACATTGCCAAGGGTCTTGCCTGCATTCTTCCTTCGCACCCCCTCGAATTCCGATTCCTTGAGTCGCGCTGCCGATGCTACATCCTGGCTCCCACCTTTAGCCACAAGGCGTAACAGCCTGCCGGTGCTATGAGTCCTGCGCCTGAAGCTGCACGAGAGGGCCCTCTGGTTGGCCTCTTCGTCACTTGCCTCGTCGATCTGTTCAGGCCAAGCGTCGCTTTTGCCGCGATCAAGCTTCTCGAGGCGGGGGGCGTCCGGGTCGAGGTGCCGCGCGCCCAGACCTGCTGCGGACAGCCGGCTTACAACTCAGGCGATCGCGAAGATGCGGCGGCGATCGCCAGGCAAGTGATCGAGGCCTTCGAGCGCTTCGACTATGTCGTTGCTCCGTCGGGCTCCTGCGGCGGCATGCTCAAGGTTCACTACCCGCGCCTTCTGGCCGACGATCCCCGCTTCGCCGAGCGCGCCAAGACTCTTGCCGCCAAGAGCTATGAGCTCACGTCCTTCCTGGTGGACGTGCTCGGCTTCACCGAACTCGATGCGACTTATGAGGGGACCGTCACTTATCACGACTCATGTTCGTCCTTGCGCGAGCTTCACACCAAGGATGCGCCACGGCGACTCTTAGCGAACGTCCCCGGGCTTACCCTGGTGGAGCTCCCCGAGAGCGAGGTGTGCTGCGGGTTCGGCGGCACATTCTCGGTCAAATATCCGGACATCTCCGGCGCGATTCTCGATGCCAAGCTGAATAATATTCTCGACACCGAGGCGAACACGGTCCTCGCCGCCGACCTCGGCTGCCTCATGCAGATCGCGGGAGGGCTCAGCCGCCAGCGCGCAAAGATCGAAGTGCGCCATGTCGCAGAGGTGCTTGCCGGCATGACCGACACGCCGGCGATCGCTGCGTCGGAGTCGGGCTGAGCGTCATGGCCGAGGCCACCCTCTCCTTCAAAAAGGCGGCGGCAAATGCTCTCGCCGATGGCGAGCTGCAAAGAGCGCTCCAGAACATCAAAACCGGGTTTGTCGCCAAACGTGCCGCAGCCAAGGCGAAGTTGCCAGAGTTCGATGCGCTCCGCACCGAAGCTCGCGCCATCAAGGACCACACGCTCACCCATCTCGACCTTTATCTCGAAGCCTATGAAAGCAAGGTCGTCGAGAGCGGAGGCCAAGTGCATTTCGCTCCGACTGCCGCAGACGCACGCGACATAGTGCTCAAGCTTTGCCGCGAGCGCGGCGCGAAACTCGTCGCCAAAGGCAAGTCGATGGTGTCGGAAGAGATCGGGCTCAATGCCCATCTCGAGGCAGCTGGCATCGAGGTGGTTGAGACCGATCTCGGCGAATATATCGTGCAGCTGAAGGGCGAGACCCCGAGCCATATCATCGCGCCGGCCATCCATCTCAACAAGGAAGCTGTCGCCGCGTATTTTCGAAGGGCCCATAAGGGACGGCTGAAGTCGCGGAGACTAAGCGATGTGAAAGACCTGGTAGCGGAGGCGCGCGCGGTCCTGCGCGAGAAGTTCCTCGCCGCCGGCGTCGGCATCACCGGGGCAAACCTCCTGATCGCTGAGACTGGCTCCTCGGTGATCGTCACCAATGAGGGCAACGGCGACCTCACCTCGACTCTGCCGCACACTCATATCGTCATTGCCTCGATCGAGAAGATCGTGCCGACGCTCGAGGACGCGTGCACCATCCTGCGTCTGCTCTCGCGGTCTGCCACGGGCCAGGACATCACCACCTACACAACATTCACGACCGGTCCACGCCGCGAGGGCGATCCCGATGGGCCCACCGCATATCACGTCGTGCTGCTCGACAATGGGCGGAGCGATATGCTTGGCGGGATATTCCAGGACATGCTTCGCTGCATTCGTTGCGGCGCCTGTCTTAATCACTGCCCCGTCTACGGCACGATCGGCGGGCACGCTTACGGTTCGGTGTATCCAGGGCCGATGGGCGCGGTGCTCACACCCGCGCTGCAAGGCCTCGATCACGCGCGCGATCTGCCCAATGCTTCGAGCCTGTGCGGGCGCTGCGAGGAAGTCTGTCCGATGAGCATTCCGCTGCCCGCGATGTTGCGGGCCTGGCGGGAGCACGAGTTTGCGCAAGGCACGCGCTCTTGGTCTGAACGGCTCGCGCTCAAGGTCTGGGCGTTCGTGGCAAAGCGCCCGCGCCTCTACCACGCGCTCGCCGGACTTGGAGTGCCGCTGCTGAGGCGGCTCGCCGGAGGGCGCGGTCGATTCACGTGGCTGCCCTTCGGCACATCCTGGACCAGAGTGCGCGACCTGCCCGCGCCGGAGGGCAGAACCTTCCAGCAGCTTTACGCAAGGCGCAGCCGAGAGATCGCCAATGAGCGCCCCTGAGGAAGCCCGTGCTGCTGTTCTCGCGCGCATCCGCGGCGCGCTTGGCATTGCGAAATTGGACCGCGCGCGGCGCGCTGCCGTGGCGCGACGGCTGGAGCGACATCCGCGTGGTACAATCCCCGCCCAGGCCGTACTAGGCCCTGCCGCCTGCGCGTCACGACTGGCAGAGATGCTGACGAAGCAAGGAGCCGAGGTCGCCCGCGCAGCCACGCCGGAGGACACGATCAACGCGATTGCCTCCTACCTTGCCTCCAACAATTTGCCCCCGCGCCTGCGTATGGGCGCCGATCCGCGTTTGGCCGCACTCCCATGGAAGGCGGCGTGGGATATCAGCCGCGCCTTCGGACCCGCAGAGCCTTCTGACAAAGCCTGCCTGTCGTACGCCCTCGTCGCGGCAGCCGAGACCGGCACCTTGTTCCTCGTCTCGGGTGCCGACAATCCCACCACCCTGAATTTCCTGCCTGAGTTCCACATGGTCCTGGTCAAAGCCTCGGATATCGTTGGTTTTTATGAGGAGGCCTGGGACCGGTTGCGCGGGATCTATGATGAGCGGACGCTGCCGCGCACGGTCAATATGATCAGCGGACCATCGCGCACCGCGGACATCGAGCAGACAATCGTCAAAGGAGCGCACGGCCCTCGCCGCCTTTATGTCGTGATCCAGGGCTAAAGGCTGGCCAGAGGGTTGGGGAAAGTCCCGGATTTCTAGGACTTCGGCCCGCTTGGCTCACTTCCGTTTCCTCACCAGTTCGGTTATGGTGCAGCGCATCTCCCACCGTGGATTGAAGCTTATGGGTCCGGCGTAAAGACCGGTTCGGGGTGGCCCTTAATGCAGCTTGCCGTGTGGCTGATCGAGCGTCCGCGCTGGTTCAAGCGGACCCTCCTGATCGTCAACGACCTCGTAATGCTCACAGTCGCCTTGTGGGCCGCCTATTCGCTCAGACTTAGCCATCTCTATGCCCCCGACACCCTGCCCAAGGTCCTGCTCATGGCGGCGGCGCCGCTGATCGGCGTCGTCGTTTTCTATCTGCGCGGTCTCTACAAGCTCGTAACCCGCTTCATCGGTCCCGAAGGCACGACCAAGATCTATGTGGCGGTGATCATTGCCGTCGTGGCGTGGGCGCTCGTCGTCTATATGAGCGGCGTCAAGGATCATCCGAGGTCAGCGGTGGTGATCTACGGGCTGATCGCAGCCCTCCTCATTCGGCTCAGCCGGCAATGGGCAGGCGCAGCCCTGCTCAGAGCCGCGCCGCAGCACAAGCCGGTGAACTTCGATGAGAGAAAGCCGGTCATCATCTATGGCGCAGGGACGATCGGCATTCAGCTTTTGCGCGCGCTGAATGAGACGGGCAAATACAAGACCGTCGCCTTCATCGATTCCAATCCGTCGCTCGCGGGACAATTCGTCCACGGAGTCAAGGTGGCCAGGCCGGAGAAGCTTGGCCGACTGATCGACAAGGAGGGGGTAAAGGAGGTTCTGCTCGCGACACCTTCGGCGCTCCGCGGCGAACGGCGCCTCGCGCTCAAGCTGCTTGAAGCCTATCCGGTGATGGTCAAGACGTTGCCCGCGCTTGAGGAGATCGCCTCGGGCCGCGTCGAGGTGAGCGACCTTCGTCCTATCGAGGTCGAAGACCTGTTGGGGCGCGATCCGGTCACCCCCAATCTCGAGCTGCTCACGGCCAATGTGAGCGGCAAGGTAGTGATGATCACTGGAGCCGGAGGCTCGATCGGCGCCGAGCTCAGCCGGCAGCTGCTCAAGCTTGCGCCAAAGACGCTCGTGCTGTTCGAGCTGTCTGAGGTCGCGCTTTACGAAATCTCGATGGAGATCGAACAGCTGAGGCGCCGCCTAGAAAAAGAGGCCGGGGGCGGCGCGTCGGCCGATACCGCTATCGTCGAGGTGCTAGGGTCCGTGCTCGACCGCAAGCTCGTCGCCCGCACCATCCGGGAATTAGGCGTCGAGGTGATCTACCACGCCGCCGCCTACAAGCACGTGCCGATCGTCGAAGCCAATCCCTTCGCTGGATTGCAGAACAACACCTTCGGTACGCTCACCGTGGCCGAGACCGCCAAGGAACTCGGCGTCGAGCGCTTCGTGCTTGTGTCGAGCGACAAGGCAGTGCGCCCGACCAGCATCATGGGGGCCAGCAAGCGCCTCGCCGAGCAGATCTTGCAGGCGCTGGCCGAGCAGCGCGGAACCTCGACCATCTTCACCATGGTGCGCTTCGGCAATGTGCTCGACTCGTCTGGCTCGGTGGTGCGGCGCTTCCGCAACCAGATCAAGGCCGGCGGACCGGTGACGGTCACCCACCCAGAGGTAATCCGCTATTTCATGTCGATCCCCGAGGCTGCCCAGCTTGTCATCCAGGCCGGCACCATGGCGACCGGCGGAGAGGTATTCGTGCTCGAGATGGGAACGCCGGTTAAGATCGACGACCTCGCCCGCACGATGATCCGCCTGTCAGGACTCGAAGTGCGCGACGAGACCCACCCCGATGGCGATATCGCCATTGAATATGTGGGCCTCCGGCGCGGCGAGAAGCTCTACGAGGAGCTTTTGATCGGTGAGAACACGACCGGCACAAGTCACCCCCGCATCTTCAAGAACTCGGAGCCGATCTTGCCCTACGAGGAGCTTACCACAGCTCTCGAGCGGCTTGAGGACGCGATCCAGAGGATGGACGAGGCCGAGCTCCAGGAGCTGCTGCGTGCGACCGTCGAGGGTTATGTGCCGGCGAGTACCGCCCATCCGGCGCCTGGCAAGGGCGAATGGCAAGCAGTCTCTCGCACGCTTCACTGAGCTAATGATTCCCGATCAGCCTGTGCTTTCGGCCGCATTGGTCGTTGGATGTGCGCTCCTTTCGGCCCTCCTGGTCGTTCTTCTGAAACCTCTGCTCGTCCGCTATCTCATGGCGACGCCCAACCACCGTTCGGCGCACACAGTGGCGACGCCGCAAGGCGCGGGTCTCGCCGTTACGCTTTCAGCGCTCGCCGGATGCTGGCTCACCATTCACTTCTGGCCGAGTGCCGCCGGGCCGCGCCTGTTCCCCATTCTTGCCGCCGCCGCGGCGCTTACCGTTCTGGGCGCGCTCGATGACGCCCACGCTCTCCCCGTGTCCTGGCGTCTTGCGGGCCAAACGCTTGCTGCGATTGTGCTCGCTCTCAGCCTTCCGCAAGGATTTCAGGTCCTCCCCGACATTCTTCCTCTAGTGGTCGAAAGAATTTTGATCGTGCTCGGCACGGTGTGGTTCATGAACGCTATCAATTTCCTTGACGGGCTCGACTGGATGACGGTAGCCGAGGTCGTGCCCATGACGCTTGGGGTTGCCGCCCTCCAGGCGCTAGGCGCGGTACCGACAACCATCGGGCTGCTCGCGCTCGCTCTGCTTGGCGCGATTCTCGGGTTCGCTGTGTTCAATAGGCATCCGGCCAAGGTCTTTCTCGGCGATGCCGGCAGCCTGCCGATTGGGTTCTGTCTCGCCTTCATGCTGATCTTCGTGGCCCGGGCGCATCTTGCCGCCGCGTTCCTCCTGTCGCTCTATCCTCTGGCGGATGCGACGGTCACGCTTCTCCGCCGCATTCTCGCGGGGGAGGAATTTACGTCGGCCCACAAGACGCATTTCTATCAGCGCGCCGTCACCCAAGGTTTGCGCGTGCCGCAGGTCACCGCGCGGGTCTTCCTGCTTAGTCTTCTCCTCGCTGTCCTTGCTATCGTGACTGTGGTTGCCAGGTCGCTTCCCGTCGATATCCTCTGCATCATCCTCGGCGTGCTCGCGACGGCGCTCGTGCTTTTGGCACTAGCCCGGGGACCATAAGTGGACCGGCGCGTTCTCGTCACCGGCGCTACCGGCTTTATCGGCAGGCGGGTTGCCAACACCCTCGCCAAGGAAGGCTGGAGCGTCAGGGCCGCCGCGCGCGATCCCGGCGCAATTCTTGCGCCAACCAGCATTGAGCGCGTCGCCATGCGGGATCTAGCCCAGCCCGCCGACTGGTCAAAGGTGCTTGACGGCGTGACGCATGTCGTGCACCTCGCCGGCATCGCGCATGCGCCTGGCTCGCTGCCTGATGCGCTCTATATGCGCATCAACGCGGAAGCGCCAGGCGAGCTTGCGCAAGCTGCGCGCGGGAAGGTTGAACGGCTCGTGTTCGTCTCTTCGGTGCGGGCGCAAGCCGGGCTCTCGGCAGATCACATCATCACCGAAAACGACCCTCCTCAGCCAATCGACGCCTATGGGCGCTCGAAGCTCGAAGGCGAGCGCCTCATCGCTGCGAGCGGCGTTTCTTTCACCGCGTTCCGGCCAGCCGTCGTCTACGGCAAAGGCGTGAAAGGCAATATCGCGTCGCTCGCCACGCTCGCCAAAACGCCAATGCCGCTGCCATTTGCGGGCTTCGACAATCGCCGTTCGCTGCTTGCGCTCAATAATTTCGTGGCTGCTATCTCGCTTGCGCTCGCTTCCGAGCGGGCGGCTAACGAGACTTTCCTAGTGGCCGACTCCGAGCCGATCAGCGTGGCAGACCTCGTTGCCGCCATGCGGGAGGGGCTTCGCCGCCCGCCGCATCTGGTCAAGGCGCCGCTTGGAGGCGTGAAGCTGCTGATGAGGTCGTTGGGCAGGGAGGCCGAGTGGGAGCGCATCTCAGGCAACTTCGTCATCGATGCATCGAAGCTGATGGGCATCGGCTGGCGTCCTTCGGTTTCGACCCGGGATGGCATCGTCAAGATGATGCGCGCGGAGAACGGCGCTATGGCGCCTTGAGCGACTTGTAGAGGGCCACGGTTTGTTGGCCGATGGACCCGGCCGAGAACTTGGCCTCGACTAGCGCCCGCGCAGCCTTGCCGAATTTCTCGCGCAAGGCGGCATCGCCTGCGAGCTTTTCCATGGCGTCCGCTAAGGCGGTCACGTCATCGACCGACACGGTGAGCGCGGTCTTTCCTTCGATCGCGATCTCGCGGCAGCCTGGTGCGTCGGTGGCCACCATGGCACGCCCGCAAGCGGCGGCTTCGAGCAGACTTTTCGGCAAGCCCTCGCGACGCGAGGCAAGCACAGCAAAATGCGCGCGCCTCCACACATCGCGGATATCGGCGACGTGGCCAAGCCAGTTGATGCCATAGAGGTTTGCAAATTCTCGAAGCTGCTCCGGCACGAGAGAGCCGGGATTTTCCTTGTCGCAATCTCCAGCGAGCAAGAGCTGAAGCGGGACCCCACGCTTGCCGAGCAAAGCGAGCGCCTGGATCAGAATGTGCACGCCCTTGTCGGCGAGCATGCGCCCGATATAGGCGGCGGTGACCGGTGGCGGAGGCTCGGGCAGGGGCGTGAGCAGCTTGGTGTCGACTCCAGAACCCGGAATGAGAACCACGGTCTCCTCCGGTGCGCCAAGCGCAATGACGAAGGCGCGGTCGTCGGGATTCTGCACCACGGTTTTGCTACGCGGTCGCCGCAACAGATGTCTGAGGGCAAAGCGCACGGCCCGGCGGCTGATCTCGCTCACTTTGGCCTCGCCAATGAACAGCGTGCCGAGGCCGGTCACGCTATTCACTACGGCCGTATCGGAGAGCCCGAGGCTTGCCGCGGTGCCAAGCAGAACGGGCTTGAGCGATACATTATGGAGAATGTCGGGATCGAGCTTGTGGAAAAGACGCCTGAGCTCAAGCACCGCCGCGAGGCTGCCGAACGCCGAGAGGCTACCGCGGCTCCAAGAGAGTGCGTGCGGGGTGAAGCCCTCCTTCTCGATGACCATCCTGCCCTCCTTGATCCTCGTTGCAACATGGACGTCGTAGCCGGCGGCCTTCGCCGCGCGGGCCATGGGCAGCCGGTGCGACAGGAAGTACCAATCCTCTGTGACGACGTAGAGCAGGCGGGGGGTGGCCATGGCTGGGCTTGTAGCAGCGGGATTTACGCCGCGAAACAGAAGCACGGTGGGCGGTTCAGCGACACCCCTTCTCGGCCCTTCCCCGCTTTCTCGCCTTTCTCTAGTTGGCATCACAGGCAGCAATGGGTATCATCTGCTTCGGCTGACGGAGAGCAGCTTCGGGGGAACTAAAGATGAAATATCTCAGTCTCGTGCTTGCGCTTTGTGGTGCGGCAGCGCTGCTGCCCGGAAGCGCCTACGCCTTCGGCGTCGAAGGCCAGAACGCGAGCCTTGACGACGGCTCGCATTTTGCCGGCACCGGCACCGACCCACTCTTCACGCCTGACTTCACCAAGGGCAATTCGCTCGCCCTGCCGATGATTGGACAGAGCGACAGCAGTGCATCTATCCCGCAATACGGGAATTCGATTCCGATCCCGGGGCCCGGGGTTGATGCTCCCGCGTGGACCTACTCCTCGCCCTTATTCCGGAACCGCTAGACCGCGCTCAAGTCTCGAAACGATTGTCATACCGGCCGGCTGCGGAACCAGACGCCGATCGCAGAGTTTGTGCGGTCGGCGCGGCTTCATACCTCCCCGACCGCCGCGCTAGCGCCGCGATGCGTAGGAGATGCCCGGCGCCCCCCGCCGGGCTTCTTCATCGGCGACGTCATTTTTAGCCAATTAGGAAACTATGCTCGATGTCCGTCTCCGGCGCAGACATCCTGGCGCAAAACAATCGCTCATCGGTTTCCCGGAAACGGCGGCAAACTTCGCGGCCCATGTTCATCTGGATCAGCGCGAACTGCTTCAGATCCCGAGCATAGACCCGGTAGAGGTTGGCCGCTGAAAGACAAATTGCGGCGCAATTCTCGATTGCTTGGACCGAGGCGCTGCGCGGACGGAGGTCCATTACCGCCATTTCCCCGAAGCCCTTGCTCTTCATCACAGGTTGAATTCCCCTGCTGTTCATCATTGGTTAACCATATCGCGCTGCTATCGGCCGTGTGTCAGAGAACCGTTTCCTCTATCAGTTTTGCTCGATCTTGGGGGCCGCGACCCTCGTCTGCGGCACGCATCTTTTTCTTCTCGCCACTTGGAACTGGGATTCGGCCACAGACGTCGAGCCGGTTACACCCGCGGTAACAATCTCTATTGAGCTTTCGAACCGAAATAGGCCACTCGAACCTGTTGCCGAGCTGATCGCAAAGGATCAGTTAGCAGGGTCATCTGCACGCCAGGTGGCACTCGCGTCGTCTGTCGAGCAGTTGGATACATCGAGCGAGACGCCGCGGTTCACTGTTCCGACGGAAAAACAGGTGCAAGTCGCACTAGAAGATCGGCCGCATGTCACTGCTGAAGCTCACATGCGGGATCAAACACCGCCCGCTTCGGCGAGCGCCAATGTTTCCGTCGCGCAAGAAGAGCAGCCCCTTATCACTGCCGACGCTCGCATGGGGGATCCGACACCGCCAGCTCCGGTGAGCGCCAACGCTTCCGTGACGTTAGAAGAGCAGCCGCCAATCACTGCTGAAGCTCGCGTCGGAAATCAAGCAGAGCCCGCTTCGGCGAGCGCCAATGTTTCCGTCGCGCGAGAAGAGCAGCCCCTTGTGACTGCCGACGCTCGCATCGGCAAACAAATACAGCCTGCTTCGGCGATCGGCAGTGTTTCCGTCGCGCTAGAAGAGCAGCCCCCCACTGCCGAGGCCCTCGTTGGCGGTCAACCACTCCTTTTCTCGGCGAGCGCAAATGGTCCTGTTTCGGCCGAGCCCGCGACAAAAGATAACGCGGCAGATTCAGGATCTGCACCCGACGTGACACCCTCATCGTCCGCCGAGACTGCCGAAGGCGGGGACAAGAGTGCGGATAGCACTCCAATGCAGGAAGATGCAGCCGTACCCGGCGGCGAGAGCCAGATCTCTCAGCCCCTGCTGGCAGCTTCCTCCCCGCAAAAAGCTGAGGCTGCCGAGCCTCAGCGGCCGGAGACAGGCGACAATAGCTCTGTTGCGCAAGAGACCATCCGCCCTGTACTCGACGCCACGCAGTCTCAGGATTCGGAGCAGGTCGAAGATACTATACAGACGGGGTCGATCGCGACCGCTGTACCGAACCCCCAGCAGTCGAGTCTAAAGGCGCTCCTGCGGAAAGGCATGCTCAAGCCCTCGACGGACCAGGCACGACCGAAACTCGCGGCCAACCCAAAGCCAGCGCCGAAACTCGCGGCGAAAGCTACCCAGCACGAGCAGACCTCCCAAGTGCGGCCGCGACGAAAACCGATGGGCTCTGCTTCAGCCGACAAGCCTTCGCTCTCTCTAACGCAAAGTCAGCCGAAGCGGCGGGACGCAGTAATTGCCGGCAAGGAAAAGCCAGCGCTTAAAATGGCAACGAAACCGAACCCGCGTCACACAGAGAGCTCTCAAATCACCCCGCGCTGGAAACCGATGGCGCTTGCTCCAGCCGACAAGCCTTCACTTTCTCTCACGCATAGTCAGCCGAAAAAGCCCGAGGCAAGAGGCTACAGCGCAAATATCTGGTCCGCACTCGCACGGAGAAAGCCGAATGCGGGCCAGCGGGGAAGCACGACGGTGACATTTGCGATCGGACCAGCGGGCGCGCTCCGTTTCGTGCGCGTCAGTCAGTCGAGCGGCAATGCGCGGCTCGATCAGCTCGCGCTTGCGACTGTTCGTGCCGCAGCGCCCTTCCCACCGCCCCCGGTCCTCAAGGACGGGACCCCGGCCTACACCATCCGCATCGATTTCCACTAAGAACAAGCTACTGCGCTGAGTAAACTCCGGCCCAAGCAACATCACGGCGGCTCAATGTGAGTGGTGAGAGGATCGCAGGAGCATTATCGCATCGCGCGCACCCGATATGGCCCACCTAGCGACCTTCGACGCATCATAACACCATCGCACCGTTATCTAAGAGGATAACTCCAAAGCTTCCTCGCAACGGTTGGATGGTGTGATGGTGCGATAGACCGCGGTGATGTCCGGTTAGGGGCGGAAAGCAAGTTTCAGTCGTCGTCACGCGGTTAGCCGACCTACGTCGATAGCGCCGTTTCGTAGGTCGATCCGAGGTAACATTGATGTTGGCGGGGCTGACGCTGTAAAATTGAGCAAGGGGCGTGCTGTGACCCCTCGTCAGCCATTGGCACTGGGCCGGAGGAGATTGCCATGGAAGTGCTGCTCCCCGAGGCGCAAAAGCAAGCGGCTCCCGAACCGCTTAAGGACGCGCCGAAATCATCAACCCGCGAACGCTCATTATTTAGTGTTTTGCCGTCAATCGTCGTGGGGCTGGTGATCGCCGCAGTTGCTGGATTGTCAATTTGGTATCTAGTGCGGGGGCAGCCGCTTTTAGTACAGGGTGAGGTAGATGCAACTCAGTTCGACATGGCGGCGCGAGTTGATGGACGCGTCGCCGAAATTCCAGTGGTTCGCGGCCAAGACGTT
>DATFVO010000274.1:0-6381 GCA_035260265.1 Methyloceanibacter sp. | reverse complement strand
CTCTTTCGCTTTCTGGTTTGCAGCCTTCCAAGCCTTGGCTAGGAACTCAGCCGCTGTCATCGGGATGCGGGGGTCGTCCTTATCTGGAATGTTTTTAGCGAGCAGACCGTGAGAACCTCGTTGCTTGAAGTAAGTCACCGTGTAAATCGACCCTGTCAAAACGACGACAATATCGTTGCCAGAAACCAGCACCCCTAGCTTCGGGTCGAAGTCAGTCATCACCCAGCCTCTTCGGCGCAGAAAAGGCCGGAGCGAATATGGCTCCGGCCTTCCAAACTGTGCGGCCACGTGTGCGGGGGAGCACGAGTGTTAGCCGCTGCTGCAGGTGACTATCGCAGGGATCGGGGGACATCGAGCCGCCTGCACTAAGTTAAAATTTACCACAAATCGGCGGCGGCAGATTTGGAAGCCAGGAAGGTGGTTAATCGAGGAAGCGACCTCAGGAGTTCCCTAGCCCCGAGGCCGCTTCACCCGTTCACCTGTCACATTGGCATGGAAGACAGGCTTTCGAGCTTTAGCACGAAAAGGCTGTAGAGCAGTTAAGGGCTCGCTCAGACAATCCACCCAAGCTCGCGCGCTTTCTCGTTGGCTGCGGTCCACGCGTGCGCTCGAAACGTAAACTTGCTGATCGGCGAGTCAGGATCATCGCGTACATCTGAGGAGACAAGCCAGGGCGTGTCATGCACATTGCGGTAACTGATTGAGTAGTTCGTCCCCAGCATGGTCACGACAATCGTGTCGGCCTCCAGGACGACTAGCACGGGCAAGTCGTTGCCGCTTCTCGACGCGCTAATGGTTCGTTGTCCTTACCTACCCGCCTCCAAACAGGTTTCCGGCAAGGAGCACAAGATAGCCAACGAGCAGGGTAAGGAATCCCCCAGTGGGGAATAGTGGCGACTCCTTGCCACTATAAGCCAAAAAGCGAACCACTACTGCGATGACCGCCAAGGCTACAGAGATATAGAAGATCGTTTGATTTGGTGCTGTGAGCTGCATGTGTTGTCCCCTCTTGCGATAGCCGCTAAGTGGGCGCCGCCATTTTAAATCTAAGACGGGTGTTTTTCACTCCTCGGAGTGCGGGGTTCACCAACGGCAAAAAGCCTGGGGTGAGGCTTCGCCCCTATTATAGTGTCGGGTCCGTTCCGCGAGGGACCAGTCAGGTGCGTTGGAGCGGCCAAGGCCTAGAGCGTCACGACCAAGATTAAGCACACCTCGGATTGGCGGCTGTTACGGCATGCCAAGCCAAAGTGCTAGCCACTAAGGGTGCCTATCTCCCACAAACGGCCACACCGCCGACACGCACGCACCAACAACCGCAGCCGCCGCAGCCGCCGCAGCCACCCCACCGCCAGCCGCCGCAGCCGCCGCAGCCGCCCCACCGCCAACCGCCGCAGCCGTGGCACCCGCAGCCGTGATGACATCCTCCACAGCCGCGATGCCAACCGTGACAGCCGCATCCATGGCAGCCATGACAGCCGTGACGGACCAGCTCTACGCTTGAGCCGGAAGACGCTCCTAAGTCTTCTTTGTCGAAGACGTAGAACGCTGCCAAGCTGACATCCGCGATTTCTTCCTCACCAAGAATGACTTGATTGCCATCTCCGTTGCCGGGGTTGGGTAAGTTTACTGCCGGTCCTCCAGGGACCGCAGAGGCGGTGCTCGCCAGCGACAATGACAATCCAGCGGCCCCCAATACTGGTAGGGCCTTGCTTCGACGGCTTTGTTTTGAATTATGCTTGGCTTGGGGCATCGTCACCTCCTTCCCCCCTCCGGCAGATGCTCGACAGGTGGGCCGCTTTTCAGAGCGATAGCCGTCATCTTTGTACCAGAGTGATAACGTCGTTGCGAAGCCATTCGTTCAAATTGCCTGTGACGATATCACAGGTACGATTGACGGCGCTTAAATAGAGCGAGTGGTGCGAGATGCGGTGAGGAAGCGCATGGGTAAACCGCAAGCACCGAGTCCTAGCGCTGGTTCGGCAAGGTCGAGACCAAGCCAGCGCCGGACGGCGCATTGGGGCCCGTCTAGCTCTGACTAACCGGGAGTTCCTGTTGCGGCACAAGTCTCAGCGAAAGCCCCTCGCGAGAGGCTTTGACATAAACCGCATCTATGGAGCGACCGAGCTTTCTGGCTATGACCTGAGCAGGTGTGTTTTTTCTCGCCAGCTTGCGAAGCTGAAAGACCTCTTCGGCTGTCCATTGCTTGCGCATGAATTGCGGAACACTCATGTGACCTCCGCTCACGGAGAAGCCCCGGTGCCGACCGGGGCACCGCTCGACTTAAGCGCGATGAGCCCCAAGGCGATAATGGGAAGGAGTGCAACCAGGGAAATGAGAAATGCAGCTGCTGACCAGGCTAGATTGCCGCTCTCCGTGAGGCGCGCCAACCGCCCGCGCAAAGTGGCGCTGCTTCCAGCGGTGCTCAGGCGCTTTGCCCCATCCTCAGCGCCGTTCAGTGCGACCGTCGCCGCCGCCCTTGCGCCGGTCGACCATCAAGGCGACAACCGCCTCAGTCGATAGGCGCTGGTCTGCCTCCTGCAGGACATCGGCAAAGGCGTTGGCGGAACAGATCACAGGCTCAACCAGATCTGACCCGGTGAGCGCCAGCGCGCAAGCGCGCATCGCAGGGCAGCGATGATGCTGTGATGCAGCAATCAGCGAGATCGCCATGCACTCGTCGGCGCAGAAGCCGGGGCAGCCGAATGGGTAATATTCGATCTTGCGCGAGGCGGTTGCGCGCACCGCTCTCACCCAGCAGGCGAGTTCGGTCACGGCGCGCTTCGCCCGCTCGGTCCCGAGCGCGCGGGCATATTCGTTCCAGCCGTTCTCCCAGTACGAAATATCGCCAGTTTCGTAGCCGGCGAGCCAGCACCTGAAGCCCACACCGACCAGCCATTCAGCGCCGGTCCGCGGCGGCACGTAAGCGCGCCGGAGCGCCTTGCTGGAGACCTGCTTATCGATCCTCCTATGGAAACTCATTTTGCCCCCTCATGAGCTTGGACCGTCGTCGAAGCCGACCTTGTCGACGAACTCGCTTGTCCTCTTGCGCACCACATCGGCGGGACTGTTGCGTCCTTCGGCCTGATGCGCTCGATCAAGCCCTTCTCGGCGAAGATCACGTTGACCTTGATCCCGGTCTCGTCGGTGAACTCCTTGAAGAGAGGATCGATAAGGTAAGGCTGGCGGTACGAATAGACGTTTACCTCGCCAAGGTTGGCGGCGTTAGCGATCGAAGCGGCGAAGGCAGAAGAGAGAAGCGCAAACGCGAGAGCGCGCGCGAATGGAAATCGCATCACTTCCTCCAATGGCCGGAGTTCAAGGCCCCGGGATCGGACTAAAAGGCATCCCAAGGCGGCGAGCTTGGGAGCGCGTTTCTTCCGCTTAAGGCCTTGGCTTGGGGAGTGTCAATGAGAATATCGCAATGAAATCAACCTTAGAAGCCTTCTAATCTTCGTTATCGCATTACAAATTCCTGAACGACGAAGTATAGAGGAAGATTGTTCTGCGACCAGATCGCAATATAACTTAAACATTGCTGAGATTTCGCAAGTGCACATCAGCCGTGCGAGTCCGCGTTAGCCCCTGCCCGCGGAAGCTAGGATTTGATTGTGAACAACCGGTCGGCGGGGAAGATGACGTCGGCCGAGGTGCCGACACCGGGCTCGCTCGTCAAAACGAGCCGCGCGCGGTTGGCATCGACCAGAGCCTTGGTGACGGGAAGGCCGAGTCCCGTCCCTGATTGCTTGCGCGGCGCGGTGTCGAGCTGATTGAAGGGCTGCATGGCGAAGGTGATCTCATCCTTCGTCATGCCGACGCCGTTGTCGCTGATACGCAAGCGAAGCTCACTCTCAATTATTGAGCCCGACACGATCACCTGCCCGCCTTCCTTGGTGAACTTGATGGCGTTGGTGAGGAGGTTGAGCAGGATTTGCTTCAGCCGCCGCGGGTCGGCGACAACGGCTGGCAGATCATGCGCCAGCGAGGTTCTGAGCACGATGCGTGCCCTCTTGGCGAGCGGCTGCAAGCTTGCGACGCAATCCTCGACGAGCTCCGGCACATCGACCGCAGTGAAATTCAACTCAAACTTGCCGGCCTCGATCTTGGAGATGTCGAGGAGATCGTTGAGCAGCGACAACGCGTAGAGGCCGCTCTGATGGATGTCCTCGACATACCCCTTGTAGCGCTGGTTCCCGATCGGGCCGAGCCGCTCGCCAAGCATCAGCTCGGCGAAGCCGATGATCGAGTTGAGCGGCGTGCGTACCTCGTGACTCACTTTGGCGAGAAATTCGAGCCGCCGCGACGCGGCGTTTGCGGCAGGATCTGGTTTCTCCTCTTTCGGGGCTTCCTCCTCATCGAGGACCGTCTGGTCGATCAGACGGAGCAGCATGATGCCCTCTGCCTCGTCGAGCAAACTGAGCGCGAAAGCAACTCTCAGTCTGCGGCGCGAGCGGGTCAGAGCATCGACCGGAGCGCTCCGCGCAACGTCCCCCTCGTGGTGAATGGCTGTGGACCCGCCGGGAAGGATGGCATCGAGCCCGCCGGCCTCGAGCAGCTCCGACTGGGAGCGATAGCCGAAGGCGTATGCGAATGCCGCGTTGGCGTAAGCGAGCTTGCCGCGAGCGAGGATTCCGACGGCAGCCGGCATCGCCTCGAGCAGGATCTTCAAGCCTTGCGGCGCGAGCGTGATCGCATCGAGGCCCTCGTTGATCGTTGGCAGCGGGGTCAAGCCTCGCCCGGGAAGTATGCGGCTCTCAAGCGCGCGGGCGATATGTTCCAGCGCCTCGCGGTCACCTTCGAGCTCTTCGATGCGCCTTTGCGGTCTGAGGTCGGCCATTAGCGGCCCTAACTTGGGAGGGGAGAGAGCTCGTTCTGGCGCCCCTGGCGCAAGGTTCCGATTCAATCACAACGCCCCACCCTTGGGGCGCCTATTCGACTCATCCACCAAATTTAGGCGAATCCGGTACTTTGCATAGGCCGAAAGCAAGAAGATCGTGCACCAGGCCTAAAAAAGTGCTCACGGAGCCATTGTGGGCCTTGCGCTTTTGCAGCGCACCATTTATATTGCAGTGCAGCATAACAATAATCGCGGGCCCGCCTGTGAGCGAAGGGCGAAGGACCGCATCCCCCAGGCGAAACGAGTCGACGCGGAGGTTTATTATGAGCGAGACATATTCCCCCCAAGTTGCCGCCGAGCAGGCGCGCGATACGTTCCGTAGAGCTGCCAAAGAGTTCGAGTCGTTCAAGCTTGATACAACGGTGCCTGAGAGCGTGCGTGCTCTCGCGGAGAAGACGGTGACCCAGAGCCGCGAAGCCTATGAGCGCGGCAAGGAGGCTCTGGAAGAGGCGATCGATGCGCTCGAGCGGTCGTTCGATGCCGCAGGGCAGGGCGCGACCGCATTCAATCGTAAGCTCATCGATTTGGCCCAGCGCAATCTGAATTCCGCCTTCGACCTCGCCAAGAGCCTCGCGGGCGCCAAGAACCTTGCAGAGATCGTCGAGCTACAATCGGCCTTCATTCGCCATCAGTTCGACGTGTTTGCGGGTCAGGCTGCCGAAATCAGAGCGCTGACCACCAAGATCGCCGCCGACACGGCGGAGCCGATCAAGGAGCAGGTAGCGCGCTCCTTCGACGCCGTGCGAAGAAAGTAAGGCGCGCAGCAAAGATTTCGAGGGACAGTAGTGCATAAGCGCGCAAGAAAAGGCCCGGGCCGCTAGCCCGGGCCTTTTTCGTCGCTGAAGCTCTGATTTACCAGCCTAGAGAAGCGGGCAGGGCCTGCTTGCAACCGGTCATAGCTCCGCTTAGGTTTCGCGGCGAAGGCATGGGGACATATGCCGCTGTAGCTCAGTTGGTTAGAGCGCTTGACTGTGGATCAAGAGGTCGGTGATTCGAATTCACCCAGCGGTACCAGCCTTCTCAACCACTTACGTCAAAGCCTCTTCCTTAGAACTATCGGCTGGGAAGCCTATGGGAAGATAGAGAGCCGTCAAAGAGGTTTGGGATCCAGGGATAGCGGGCGGGCTTCCGCGCCTGTACGGCGATCCTGAGGGCTCGATCTAGTGAGCCCTCGAAGCCTAGCTCGGCTTAAGACCGCCGACGCCGAGGCCCGCGATCAATCGGCACCTTGCCCAGTGGACGGAGCATTGATCAGATCAGACAGGTCATCGGTGTCGGGGGTTGTGACTGGCCCGTCCCGCGAAGATCAACAGCGGCCTGGTGCTGGTAGCGCAGCCTCACCCCCTTGGCAATGCGTCTCGCCTCATCCATGGTGAGAACGTGGGCTATCTCGGCATCGGCTTTTGTCGCCTGTAGCTTTTTGGCAACGCCGGAAAGGAAAGTGACTGCGAGACGGGAACGCTCGCCACGTGTGTAGGGTTGGTCGA
>DATFVO010000273.1:0-3042 GCA_035260265.1 Methyloceanibacter sp. | reverse complement strand
CGGATCAAGGCGCTCGATTTGGGCGCGCTTCCACTCGTCGAGGGAAGCCCACGCATTGGGGCGCCAATGGGTATCGTCCCGAAATTCCTCGGGATCGGGCTCAATTACCGCGACCATGCCGAGGAGACCGGTATGCCGATCCCTGAGGCTCCCATCGTGTTCGCCAAGGCGAGTTCCTGCCTCTCTGGGCCCTATGATCCGGTTCTTCAGCCGAAGGGTTTCAACCACATGGATTTCGAGGTCGAGCTTGCCGTCGTGATCGGCAGCCGCACCAAGAACGTCGCCAAGGAGGAAGCCCTCGACTTCGTCGCGGGCTATTCAATCTGCAACGATGTCTCGGAGCGGAGCTTGCAAAAGGGCGGCGCGGGCGAGTGGATCAAGGCAAAGAGCTATGACTCTTTCGGGCCGCTCGGCCCTTGGCTCGTCACCAGGGATGAGATTCCAGATCCACAAGAGCTCGATCTTGCGCTCGATCTCAATGGAGTCCGCATGCAGACGGGCTCGACCTCGACCATGATCTTCGGTGTGGCTGAGCTCGTCAGCTACATCAGCAAATACATGACCTTGGTCCCCGGCGACGTGATCACAACGGGGACTCCTCCCGGCGTAGGCATGGCACGCAATCCGCGTGTGTTTCTGAAGCCCGGCGACGAGCTTCGCCTTACCGTCTCTGGCCTCGGCGAGCAGCGTGTCAAGATTGTAGCCGAGCGCTAGTGCTCCCTTGGCCACCAGGCGTGGAAGTGGTGGACGGGTCCCCTTCCCTTGCCGATTTGGAGCTCATCGGCGGCGGCTATTGCCGCGGTCACATAGGTCTTGGCCTTGGCGAGCGCCTCGCGAAGCGTGGCGCCCTTAGCAAGCTCTGCTGCGGTGGCTGCGGAGAGGGTGCACCCCGTGCCGTGCGTATTCTTGGTTGGGGTGCGCGGAGCTTCGAGCCGTATCGTCCCTTGAGCGTCGACGAGAATATCGACTGCCAAGGGACCTGTGGCGTGCCCTCCTTTCACGAGAGCGGCATGCGCGCCCCGCTTGCGCAGGCGCTCGGCCTGCGCCGCCATTTCAGCTTCGTCGCGGGCGACAGTTTCACCAAGCAGCCGCGCGGCCTCAAGCAGGTTCGGTGTCACCAGCACGGCAAGCGGCATGAGCTTGGTCCTAATCGCGTCGATTGCCTCATCGGTGAGCAGAGGATGGCCGCTTTGCGAGACCATGACGGGATCGACCACGACCGGTACGCCGGGGAAATGGCTCAACCCCTCCACGACTGCTTCGACGATCTCGCGATTGCCGAGCATGCCGGTCTTGATGCCGCCGACTTCGAGGTCGCTCGCGATGGCCCGCATCTCGGCCAGCACAAACCCTGGCGGCGCGGTATGCACGGCCTCGACGCCGAGTGTGTTCTGCGCGGTAAGCGCAGTGATGGCACTTGCGCCGTGGACGCCGAGCGCAGCAAAGGTCCGCAAGTCTGCCTGGATGCCGGCGCCGCCAGCTGAGTCCGAGCCGGCGATGGTGAGGGCAATCGTCGTCATGGCTGGCACTATCTCGGAAATTGGCGCGACCAAGAAGCCTCAGCCGATCGTGGCGAGCCCGGGAAAGAGCTCAAGCATCCAGCTCGAGATGAGGGTCATCGCGTCGGTGAGGAACAGGATGCCGGTGAGCACAAGAAAGCCACCAAGCACCTTCTCGACTGTGGCGAGGTGGCGCTTGAAGCGCTGCATGGTCGAGAGGAACGGGCGGATGGCGATAGCCGCGACGACAAAGGGAATGCCGAGGCCGAGCGAATAGACGAAGAGCAGGCTCACTCCTTGGCGCACCGAGTCTTCGCCCGCGGCGACGGCGAGGATCGCGCCAAGCACAGGGCCGATGCACGGCGTCCAGCCGAAGGCAAAGGCGAGCCCGATGACATAGGCACCGACGAGGCCTGCCGGGCGCGAGTCGGAATGATAGCGCGCCTCGCGATGGAGGATCGGAAGATGGATCACGCCAAGGAAATGTAGGCCGGCGATGATGATGACGACGCCGGCGATCTTGGCGAGGAGCGTGAGATTTGCGGCGAGCAGCTGACCTGCAGCCGTGGCCGTGGCGCCGAGAATGACGAACACCGTGGTGAAACCGAGCACGAAAGCAACCGATGACATCACCACCGTCGTGTAGACGTGCGACGGCGTCTCGTCCTCGCTGGTAAGTTGGTCGAAGGTGGTGCCGCCGAGGAAGCAGAGATAAGGCGGCACGAGCGGCAGCACGCAGGGCGACAGGAAGCTCAACAGCCCCGCGATCAGCGCGCCGAAATAGGTGACGTTCATGGCTCTTGCTATTGCCCCTGCACAAGAAGGGCAAGGCCTGGCACCGACTCGTGAAGAGGATTGATCAATGCTCAAGCGGCGGCGGGGCGGGCGCGCTCTGCGGCTTTGCGGATGGCGGCGATATTGTCCTTGTAGGCGCCGCCCTTGAACACGCCAGAGCCAGCCACGATCACATTAGCGCCTGCCTCGACCACCACCGGCACGGTCTCGGGATTGATGCCGCCATCGACCTCGATATGGATCGGACGCGCGCCGATTGCCTTGCGGATGGCTCTGATCTTGTCCAGCTGCGAGGGAATGAAGGCCTGCCCGCCGAAACCAGGATTCACCGTCATCACGAGGACCAGGTCCACTTTATCGAGCACATAGTCTATCGCGGTCTCCGGCGTCGAAGGAGTAATGGAGACGCCGGCCTTCTTGCCAAGGCTCTTGATAAGCTGAAGCGAGCGATCGAGATGAGGCCCCACCTCGGCATGCACGGTGATAATGTCGGAGCCAGCGTGGGCGAAGGCCTCGATATAAGGGTCGCAGGGCGCGATCATGAGATGGACGTCGAACAGCTTCTTCGAGTGCGGCCTGAGCGCCTTCACGACGTCGGGGCCGATGGTGATGTTCGGCACGAAATGGCCGTCCATGACATCGACATGGATCCAGTCGCAGCCGGCGTGATCGATGGCGCGCACCTCCTCGCCGAGCTTGGCGAAGTCGGCAGAGAGGATGGACGGGGCAATGATGATGTCGCGGGCCA
>DATFVO010000272.1:0-2646 GCA_035260265.1 Methyloceanibacter sp. | reverse complement strand
AGGGCGCCAAGACGCTCGGGCTCGCCGTCCCGCCGTACGCTCTCTCGTCCCTTTACGCGACGGATCGTTGACTTTGGGCAGCTTCTTCGAACTTGATCTTCTCAAGAAGTAGATCGGTCACCAGCCGCCGCAACCGTGAATTTTCGAGCTGGAGTTCGGCAATTCGGTCGTCGGCGCCGCGCGTCCGATGGGGCTCTTTCGCCTCGGGGGTCACCACCAATACGGGCTGAGGCCCAAGCGGCGCCTTGTGCCACCGGTGCAAAGTCATGACGCTAACGCCAAGTGTGCGCGCAATTTCGCTTTGCAGTTTCCCTTGCGTCGCCAATTCATTTGCTTGCGCCAGCTTCGTCGCGATTTCCAACCTCGTGTGCCTTTTCCTTTTGGGCATAGCAGCTTGCATTCGACCCTCCCCATGTTGTTGCCGCAAATCTTTTGTTGCGCGATAGGTGCTACAAAGCAACGCGTTGTTCCTTGCCCGTGGCAACCATCTATCGCGCTGCAGATTAACATGAGGGATGGGGCGTTGTTAGGTATGGAATGTGAGACCTGTGTATAACGTTGGCCAAGTGCAAATGAGTGTCACGGTGTGTGAGTGTAGATTCTCCTTCGCATCGCGCAACGGTACCATCCAACCGATGGTTGGGGATATTAGGGGGTTCATGAACAAGATGTCTCGATCAAACAGGAGAGAGGGGATGTCTCGATCAAACAGGAGAAAGGATGTGCTGAGCCTGCAGCTTGCACTTGAGCGCGCTTGGCAACCAAGAGGCGGTTCAAATGTACATACCTTCATACCTCTAGGGCTGTCAGTGAATCAGACACCACTTGAGCGGCTCGAAACCGAGAATGCACAGCTTCGAGACAGCGTGGTGGATCTCATGCTCCAAATTCAAGCGTTGCGCGATGGTGCGAGATAGATCTTGCCGCCACCTCGCATACGACGGACCGTGGGCGTTCTCGGCAGCGAGCATTATGACGCCGATAGCTTGAGCCGGGCAATCAGCAACGTTGGGTCTGAAGAGGAGGGAAGGATGGCGCTCGACGGCATCGTTCGTATGGTCGATGCGTTCTTCCGGCACTGGGACGACACAGAGAAAATGTGGTCGGAGTACGAGCGCGCTGGGTTTCGTCTCGTCGTCATCGGCGGCAAGTTACGTCTTTCTGAGCTTAGACCGGTCGAACGGATGAAATACCGATGCAAGCATCGGCGATTGGTTGAGCGCTGGCGCGACATGCGGTTGGAAGGATCGAAGCTCGACGGGGTAGCGGGCGCCGGCGCGCTCGACGAAGGTCGCAAGCTTGGCCTGTTCGAGGATATCGTCGAGGGTTCTGATCTTGGATGTGAGGGAAATCTGCCCTTGTCTACCTGATGTGCAGCAAACGAGCTGCGAGCGGACAGGTCACCGCGCCGCCGAGGAGTGTGATGAACTCGCGCGGCGCTTCACTCGATCACCTCGTCGGCGCGCTGTTGGAGAAACCAAGGCACGTCGAGGCCAAGCGCCTTGGCGGTCTTGAGATTGATGACAAGGTCGAACTTGGTCGGCTGTTCGACTGGAAGGTCAGCCGGCTTCGCCCCCTTGAGAATGCGGTCGACATAGAAGGCGGCGCGGTGGTGCTTCGCCGAAATTGGGCCCGTAGGAGACAAGACAGCCGACCGCGACGAACGGGGACTGCTCGCAGCTCAGCGGCAGCTGGACGCGCATCGCTTCCGCGACGAGTACCCGGCGATTGGCGCTGAAGAAGGGCGAGGACACCTGCAGCACCGCCTGGTCGCCGTGCGCGCCCGCCGTATCGAGCGCCGGCGCCAGGTCGGTGGTGTGCCTCTCATCGAGCATGTGCGGCACAAGGCCGAGCGCGCGCACCGCCTGCTCGGCGGCAGCAGCGACGCGGTTAGGTGCGCCCGGGCGAGCGCCGGGGTCATTCAGCAATGCGATGCGTACGAGGCCGAGCACCAGCTCCTTCAAAAGCTCCGCTCGCTTGGTGACTAGCTCGGCGTCTTGGAATGCCATGCCCGTGACATTGCCGCCGGGCCGGGCGAAGCTCGCGATGAAGCCGGAGCCGACGGGATCGCTTACAACGGCAGTGACGATGGGGATCGCGGCAGTCCTCTCACGGAATGCACGGACCAGACGCGCGCCATCGATGACGATGACCTCGGGCTTCATCGCGACAATATCATCGACGATCCCCGGCACCCGCTCGTCCTCGCCTTCGGCGAACCGTTCCGCGATTGTGACGTTGCGGCCTTCGATCCAGCCGAGCGCGCGCAGCCCGTTGCGGAACGCGCGCCAATAAGGTTGCGCCACCGCCGCACCGATGAAACTGATGACGGCGATGCGTGCCGGACGGTCACCGCGGGCGCCTGGCGCGACCTATTGTGTGCGCGCGACGAGCGGCCACGCCGCCGCGCCGCCGAGAAGCGTGATGAACTCGCGGCGCTTCATGTCGGACATCCGACTTCCTCCCGCCTTGCGCGCCGGCAGTCGGTCTACCGCACGCTCAGCCTGCCGCAGAGTGCCCGGCAAAGTCCTTGGGGCAGACCTGAAATGTTCTGAATCGAGGCGTGAGCGGCCTTAGGTCGCGTCGCGGTCGTGAAGGGCGCTGGAACGGGGCTCGGGCGCGGGCTGGGCTAATCCCTGGAGGTTA
>DATFVO010000271.1:0-6444 GCA_035260265.1 Methyloceanibacter sp. | reverse complement strand
GTGCAAGTCGTCGTTCGCGATAACAATGTCGATCAGGCCCTCAGGGCGCTGAAGAAGAAAATGCAGCGCGAAGGCATCTTTCGCGAAATGAAGCTCCGGAACTACTACGAGAAGCCGTCAGAGAAGCGCGCCCGCGAGAAGGCAGAAGCCATCCGCAGAGCCCGCAAGCTTGCGCGCAAGAAGGCGCAGCGCGAGGGTGGCGGCGGCTCGGGTCCCTCGCCCAAACCGCGCGGTCCACGCCGGTAATCATCACTCAATAATTTGAATTGTCATGCCCGGCCGAAGTGCCATTCATCCACGATTTTGGCAGCCCATTCGGTAGTCGAAATCGTGGATGGCCGGGACGAGCCCGGCCATGACGAAATACGAGTCGGGTGGAGGTGCGGGACTACCGGCCGCTCGCCGCGGTGGCGATTTCGACAGGACGGCCGGCTTTCGCCGCCGGCACAGGCCTGAGGCTCTCGAGGAACGTCTCGATCTTTTCCCAGGCGCCCTTCTCGAACATGTCGTTATGACCTGCCCTCGGCAGGACCGTCATGGTCTTAGGCTCTTGCGCTGCATGGAACACGCGGCGTGCCTGATCGAGCGGAATGATTTCGTCCCGGCCGCCGTGGATTACACAGAGCGGCACCGTCACATCGGCGATACGATCTATGGTGCGATATTGATCGACCATAATGATGTCGAGGGGAAAGCCCTTCCACAGCAGCTTGCCGACATCGACGATTGACGTGAACGGCGATTCGAGCACGAGCGCCTTGACGGCGCGCTGGAGCGTAAGCCTGGTTGCAACCGCGGTGCCGAGCGACTCGCCGTAGGCCACGATGTCAAGCGGCGCCACGCCCTGCCCGCGCAGGCAGTCATAAGCGCTCACCGCATCGGCCGTGATTCTCGCTTCTGTCGGGCGACCTTCTGATCCGCCATAGCGCCGATAGTTGAGCATGAACACGCCGTAGCCATCGGAGCCGATGGTGGCGATCTTGCCGGCGCGGCAGGCGGTGTTGCCGCTATTGCCGGTGAAATAGAGCAGCGTCGGCTTGCCGGAACGTGCCGGGAGGTACCAAGCGATCAGCTTGGTGCCGTCGGCCGCCTTGAACACGATCTCCTCGACGCCCGAGAGCCCGGCCGCCCTGGGCGCAACCCGCGTGCGGTCGGGGATATAGATGAAATAGCGGTGCAGCAGCCGGGCGACGATGCCGATCAGCGCGAAAATTCCCAAAAGGGAGATGACCAGGTTCAACATGGCTGAAGCAATACCCTTCGAGTTGTTTGCCTGGAAAGCGAATATGCTGAAGGTTATGAACGCAGCTTGAATGGTGCGTTCATATAGGACGCAGATTTGCTGGCGTCCTTCCGCAATGCGGGCACTGTGCCGGAGGTGCTCAAGCGGTCGCTTATAGCGGGAAATTCAGCTCGAGTGTGACGATTCTTCGATAGTTTTGAGGCAATTAATCTCGATCTCACAGGAACTTTCGCAATTTCCTCGGTCATTTTTTAGCGTCGCCGATCGTTATCACTCTCGAAACCGCCCCGAGGAGTCGACGACATGACGGTCCAATTCAATCAGGACCATCTTGTACGCCCATGACAGCGAGGCGTCCGCAAAGTTTCTCCCCGAGATGCTCGGTCTTCCCGCTCCCTCCAGATGGGGACCATTCGTGGTGGTCAAAACCGATAACGGAACGAACCTCGACTACATGGACACCGACGGCGGGATTGCGGAGCCAACACTATGCCTTCTTGGTCGATGATCAGGATTTCGATGCGATCTTCGCGCGGATTCGCGCCCGGAAGCTCCCCCTACTGGGCCGATCCAGGCCAAACGCAGCAGGGCCAAATCAATCATCATGATGGCCGGCGTGGGCTCTGCTTCGAGGATCCGGACGGGCATTTCCTCGAAATCATTACCCGTCCCTATGGCAGCGGCGGCTGGAATGCCTGAGCGGATGCGGAAGCCGCCAGCGTCACAGCGACTTGGCGATCTCCTCCGTCATTTTCTTCGCGTCGCCGAGCACCATCATGGTGTTGTCGCGATAGAACAGCGGGTTGTCGATGCCGGCATAGCCGCTTGCCAGCGAGCGCTTGTTGAACAGCACCGTGCCGGCCTTCCACACTTCGAGCACAGGCATGCCGTAGATCGGCGAGCTCGGATCGTCCTCAGCCGAGGGATTGGTCACGTCGTTCGCGCCGATCACATAGACCACGTCGGCCTGCGGGAACTCGGAGTTGATATCCTCAAGCTCGAACACCTCGTCGTAAGGGACGTTGGCCTCGGCGAGCAGCACGTTCATGTGTCCCGGCATGCGGCCGGCTACCGGGTGAATGGCGTATTTGACCTCGACGCCGGCCTTCTTCAGCCCATCCGCCATCTCGCGCAGCGCATGCTGAGCTTGCGCCACAGCCATGCCGTAGCCCGGCACCACGATCACCTTGCCGGCATTCTTCATGAGGAAGGCGGCGTCCTCCGCCGAGCCCAGCTTGACCGGCTTCTGCTCTGCGCCATGCCCCGGCCCCGCCACCTCACCGCCGAACCCGCCAAGGATGACGCTAATGAAGGAGCGGTTCATCCCCTTGCACATGATGTAGGAGAGGATCGCGCCGGATGAGCCGACTAGTGCGCCGGTGATGATCAGCGCCGCGTTGGCGAGGGTGAAGCCGATGCCTGCCGCAGCCCATCCCGAATAGGAGTTCAGCATCGAGATCACGACCGGCATATCAGCGCCGCCGATTGGGATGATGATGAGCACGCCGAGAAGGAACGATAGCAGAGCGATCGCCCAGAAATAGACGGCGATCTGCTCGCGGCAGAACATCACGATCGAGAACAGGAGCAGCAGCGCGAGGCCGATATTGATGAGGTGCCGCGAGGGCAGGATGATCGGCTTGCCAGACATGCGGCCCGAAAGCTTCAAGAAGGCGATGACCGAGCCGGTGAAGGTGATGGCGCCGATGGCGACGCCGAGCGACATCTCAATCAGGCTCTGCGTGCGGATATCACCGGGCGTGCCGATACCGAAGGCCTCGGGCGCATAGAAGGCGGCCGCGGCGACCAGCACTGCTGCCATACCGACCAGCGAGTGAAACGCGGCGACCAGCTCTGGCATCGCCGTCATGGGAATGCGGCGGGCGATCACTGCGCCGATCGAGCCGCCGATGGCAATACCGCCCAAGATCATCGCCCAGGTCGTCGCATCTGACGGGCGCGCCACGGCGAGCGTGGTTACGACGGCGATCGTCATGCCGGCCATGCCGAGATAATTTCCGCGCCGCGAGGTCTCTGGCGACGACAGCCCGCGCAGCGCGAGCACGAAGAGCACGCCCGCGGCGAGGTAGAGCAGCGCGACGAGATTGTTACTCATCCCCCTGCCCGTCTCATTTCTTCTTCTTCTGGTACATGCCGAGCATGCGCTGGGTGACGAGGAAGCCGCCGAAGATATTGACGCTCGCCATGGTGAGGGCGACGAAGCCCAAGAGCTTCGCGATCCAACCTTGCGGCGACACCGCACCCACCGCTTCGACACTGACGGCAAGCAGTGCGCCAACCACGATCACCGACGAGATGGCGTTGGTCACGCTCATCAGCGGCGTGTGCAGCGCCGGCGTGACGCTCCACACCACGTAATAGCCGACGAAAATCGCAAGCACGAAGATGGAAAAGAACGAGACCAGGCTGTGGCCGCCTTCCTCCTTGGCGAGCGCCTCGCCCGCCGGCAGCGCCAGCATCAGAGCAAATGCCGCCATACCGAGAAGGCTCGCCGTCAACCTGCGGAGTCTCATCCCTTCCCTCCCTTGGTCTGGCGCTTGGGACTTGGGGTTTTCGCGGGCGCGGCGGTATCGGGCTTGGCCCCGAGCCGCTCGGCAATGATCGCATTTACGATGCCACCATCGCGCGCGATCAGCGTGCCCTTGACGAGCTCGTCGTCCCAATTGATGGCGAGGTTTTTCGTCTGTTTGTCGATCAAAGGCTCGATGAAGGCTTGCAGATTGCGGGCATAGAGGCTGGACGCGTTGACCGGCACGGTGCCAGGCAGATTGAGCCTGCCAAAAATGCGCACGCCATTGTGCTCGACGATGCCGCCGGGCTGCGTGAGCTCGGTGTTCCCGCCTCGCTCCGCAGCAAGATCGACGATGATGGAGCCTGGCTTCATGCTCTCGATCATCTGCTTTGAAATTAGCTTCGGCGCCCGACGTCCGGGAATCAGCGCCGTGGTAATGATGATGTCTTGGCCTTTGATGTGCTCGGCGATCAGCTCCGCCTGCTTCTTCTTGTAGTCGTCGGACATCTCCTTGGCGTAGCCGCCGGCGGTCTCGGCCTGCTTGAACTCCTCATCGTCGACCGCGACGAATTTCGATCCGAGCGAGGCCACCTGTTCCTTGACCGCGGGCCGCACGTCGGTCGCGCTTACGATGGCGCCGAGCCGCCGCGCCGTGGCGATCGCCTGCAGACCGGCAACACCCACGCCCATCACGAATACGCGTGCGGCGGGAACAGTGCCCGCCGCCGTCATCATCATCGGTAATGCCCGCTCGAAGGCCGCCGCCGCGTCGACCACCGCCTTGTAGCCAGCGAGATTCGATTGTGAGGACAGGACGTCCATGCTCTGCGCACGGGTAATGCGCGGCATGAGCTCCATGGAGAACAGCGAGACGCCGGACTTGGCGAGCGCATCGAGGCCATCGGCGTCGGAGAAAGGATCGAGCATGCCGATCAGCGCCGCGCCCTTCTTCATCGTCTTGGTGATGGCGAGGTCTGGGCGCCGCACGGTGAGCACGATGTCGGCATTGCTCACCGCCTCGGCATCGCTCTTGGCGATCTTGGCACCGGCTGCGGCGTAGTCCTGATCCGAAAAATGGGAGCGCTCGCCAGCACCTGAGCGGATCGTGATCTCAGCGCCAGCCTTGACGAGCTTCTTGACCGTCTCAGGCGTAAGCCCGATGCGCGGCTCGTCTGCTGCCTCGGCGGGCACGCCAATCGCAATCATCGTTGCTCCGTCACCAGCGGATGCGGCAGGCGCAAAGCTAGCGTCCATGCCGGCTTAAGTCGAAACTAGTGGGGGTGCCGGTTTGAAAGAATGATTTGGGTCAGACCACGAAGATGGCAAGGCTCGCCATAAGCACGACGACGCCGGCGATGACAATGCCGGTCAGCTTGAGGAACGTCTTATATGTTCGCTCGTGCTCGGCATAGTCCATTGCCGGGTGTCCTTCGGCTACATCGATGCGCATTTCACGCCCCTTCTGACGCTTAGGTTATTGCTCTGCCGGGCCACTTACCACAAAGCCCGCCGCGCCTGCAATCCGGCAGGTTTTGACGGGTCGGACCTACTCTCGATCTCGTGGCGAGACGGCGAATACTTGGGATATCCGCTTGTCTAGTTCGCGTTGCCGTTACCGTTGCCGAAGATGCCCCCGAACAGACCACCTCCGCCAAATAAGCCTGGGCGCTTGGGGGTTTGCACCGGCTCAGCAGTTTCTTCAGAGCCGGCAGTGACTTGACTGTCCTTCTTGGTTGCTTTTGGCTTAGGAGCGGTCGATGGCTCAGCAGATTTTCGGCTGGCCGCGACAGGCTTCGGCTGAGATGGCGACGAGACGGCCGGCGAGCCTGGTGCGGGCGCGAGCGCGGCCTCATCGATCCAGCCGGTGGCACCACTTCGTAAGTCCTTGATTTGGGCAAAGCCCCCATTGTGGCCGATCACGCGGAACGGCCGACCAGCCGGAAAACCATAGAGGGTAGGTGCGGACGAGGACGGACTTGCCAGCATTGCGATAGGCTGCCTGGAAACCAGGATGGGACCCGAGCCCGCGGACTCGGGCTGCCCAGCATCCCCAACCGTCTCGTTACCCTGTTCAGTCTGACCGGCTGCCTCGCCGGTTGGTTCCTGATCGTTCGGGGCTGTGGATTGCTGCTCGTTCGGAGCTCCGGATTCCTGGGCAGGTGGTGGAGTCTTAATTGGGGACTCAGCTGTTTCCACGGGAGGCGTCGGAGCGGCGGCGGGCGGCGGAGGCGCCGCGACCGTAACCGGCGCATTCTGGTCCGTTTCCGGCTGGCCAAAAAATTGACCCGAGCGCAGGACAATGCCCGCGACAAGGACCAGGCCGACTATGACGAAGAACGCGATCTGCTTCGCAGAGAACACGCCCCACTTCGAAGAGGGCGCGCCCTGTTTCGACAAGGCCTTCCATGGTACCTTCAAATCCATTCTTCGATCCTGACACAGCCGGGGTTTCTCGATCTACAGAAACATTTTCGACCGACACCGAGCAATGGGCATCGTGACCACAGCGGGCGCGAGAACTTACATGGCCGCCTTCAGCAGTCGTGCTTTCAGTCGCGGCGCGGCGAAATCGAGGAAAGCCCTGAGCTTTAGCGGCAACCGCCGCTGACCAGAGTAGACGAGACTAACCGGCGAGGGCAGAGGCTCAACCTCTTCGAGGACGATGTTG
>DATFVO010000270.1:0-5860 GCA_035260265.1 Methyloceanibacter sp. | reverse complement strand
CTCTGACAATCGAGAATGATCGGCGATGTCGTCAGCAGCGCGCGCGAAACGGTAGAAGCTCAAGATCGGCTGGCGCAGGCGCGGCGCAATGAGAAACGAGGCAACGGGGAAGTTCTCGCCGTGCTCGGTCTTGCTCGCGTCGATATCAAGAGCGGCGGTCATCGCTTCGCTGCAAGTGCCTGGCTGCGCCCCTTCCATAGCCCGCCCCTACCCCGCCAGTGCTGATACGCCGAATCGAGGGTGAACGCCGCATAGGCTGCAGCGATCACTGGCAAGGCCACGGCCCATAACGGAGAAATGCGATAAAATTGCAATATCGGCAGGTAGGCTAAAGCCATCAAGGCCCACACCGCAAAGGCCAGCAGATTTGCTGGAAAATTGCCGAATACTGCAAAAAATGGCGGGGCTAAATACGCAAAAATCATCGCGAGAATACTGGCAATAAGGAGAAACGGCGAATAGCGGAGCTGCGCATACGCCGAACGCGCCACCATGCTGCGGATGTCGCCAAAGCGGGGATAGGCGCGCAGGCTCCACACGCGATTGCTGAGCCCCAGCCACAGCGGCCCTTGCGTCTTGAGCAGCGCGGCGAGCGCGCAGTCGTCGATCAAAGCGTTGCGGACTTTGACAATGCCTCCTGCCCGCTCAAGCGCGCGTCGATCCACGAGCATGCAACCTCCCGCCGCCGCCGCAGTCGAGGCGGCGGAGCGATTGACCCAGTGGAACGGATAGAGCATCTGAAAGAAGAACACGAAGGCAGGGATCAGCGCGCGTTCAGCGAGACTCTCGCAATTGAGCTTGGCCATGATCGATGTAAGGACGAGGTCGCGTTCCTTGGCGCGCGCTACGAGGCGCCGCACGGCATCCGATGCGTATGCGATGTCGGCATCGGTGAAGAGCAGGTAGTCGGGCTGGTCCGAGCCTGCTTCGGTATAGGCGATGCCTTGTTGCATCGCCCAAACCTTGCCGGTCCAGCCAAAAGGCAGAGCTTGACCTGGTACAACCGCGACATTGAATTTCGCAGCTGCCGCGAGTGACCGAGCAACCGCGGCGGTCCCATCGCTGCTCTGGTCGTCGACAAGCACAATGGAAAACCTTCCCGGATAGTCCTGCGCCAGAAGCGAGCCGAGACTCTGCGACAGCAGCTTCGCCTCATCGCGCGCAGGGATGACGGCAGTGACGCTCGGCCACGCGCGCCGCGGGTCTGGCTCATCGACATCGTCGCGCTCGCGCATGAGCCAAAAACCGCCGTGAAACGCGAGGAGGTAGACCCAAACCGCAAGCACAAGACACGCGATAAGGAGTTCCGCCGTCACGAAAGAAGACCCTCCTGACGAAACCAGTCGATCGCGTCGCGAATGCCCTCCTCGGCGGGCCTCGCATGGTAGCCAAGCTCACGCTCGGCCTTCGCCGAAGTGAAGAACATGCGCTGCTTCGACATGCGCAATCCATCCAGCGTCAGAAGCGGCTCGTGCTTGCTGAACTGCGCCCCAAGCTCGGCGAGAAAAGCGAACGGATAGAGCGGCGCGCGAGGCAAACGCAGACGTGGCGGCGAACGGCCTACGAGCCGCGCTATGCTGCTGAGTAGCTCGGCTAGCGTCATGTTCTCTCCGCCGAGAATGTAGCGCTCGCCGACCCGGCCACGCCGAAGTGCTGCGAGATGGCCGGCGGCCACGTCATCGACGTGGACTATGTTGAGGCCGGTATCGACGAAGGCCGGCATCCGCCCCGACGCCGCCTCGACGATCATGCGCCCGGTGGGTGTCGGCCGACGGTCGCGCCGGCCAACCGGCGTCGATGGATTCACGATGACCGCCGGCAGGCCATCTTCGACCATCCGCTCGACCAGACGCTCGGCGGCAACTTTGCTGCGCTTATAAGCGCCAATCGCTTCGTCCTCGCTGAGAGGCGTGGTCTCGTCGGCCGAGGCACCATCGTCATGAAGCTTCAGCGTGGCGACGCTCGACGTATAGACGACGCGCTCGACGCCAGCGGCTTTGGCCGCTTCCATCACGACCCTGGTTCCCTCGACGTTGGCTTTCGTGATCTCGTCGGGATTAGGCGCCCAAAGCCGGTAATCGGCGGCGACATGGAACACGTGACGCGCGCCTCTTGCCGCGGCAAAGACCGCCCTCTCGTCGCGCATGTCGCCGTCGACGATCTCGGCGTCGAGGCCATCGAGATTGGCTCTTGGGCTGCCTCGCCGCACCAGTGCCCGCAAGGCAAAGCCTGCTTTGGACAGCTCATGCGCCACCGCCGAGCCGACGAAACCGGAAGACCCGGTGATAAAGACGCAGTCCTTTGCCGGCACTGTCTTGCCCCGTGCGCTTAAGTCACAGTCGTGGGCGCCAGCGTGTGGCGCTGAAGGCAGCTCCAGGCCCGAAGTTGCCACCCTCGGCGAAGGCGGGTCGGTTTCTCAGTTAGAAAGTCGACCATAGGCCCGGCGTGGCAAGTTCCACAAGATGACCGTCGGGGTCGCGAAAGTAGAGGCTCGTGCCGCCGCGCGGCCATTTCACCTCGCCTTCGATCGGGACGCCGTGCGATTGCAAGCGTTCTCTCCAAGCCTCCAGCTCGGACGCGGAGATGGCGAACGCGAGGTGAAGCCGCCCACTGCCGTCGTGCGGCGGGATCGTGCCCCCGGGAAGAACGGCCGTCGCAGTAGTGGAGCCTTTGCGAAACAGCAGCAAGACCTGGCCGCCTGGCACGTGCAAAGGCCTAAACGGCGGCTTTGTGATCTCGTTTCCCGCTGTCGCCCAAACGAGAGGTCCAAGCCCAAGAACGCGCTCATAGAACTCGCACGAACGGTCCACGTCATCGACATAGAGAGCCGTTTCCAATAGCCGGGTAACGCTTATCATGATTGCTCCATCGACCGCCGGATGAGCCTCGAAGTCGGACGATTGGTATTGGGTTCATTTGGGGCTCATCCTCGCTAACGTCACCTCGATTCTCGGCAAAAAAGTTTCTACGGATCCTCGCGGCCCAGAGATCACAACAACGCCCGAATTCGCGTGAAAAATCGCCAGCCTGCGGCCCCTCAAGCTGATGTCATGAACAAGCGTCTCGAGTCCGTTCTGAAGCTCGCGTTAGCCGCGGGCGCATTCGCGTTGATGCTAGCCCAGGTGGGCGCAGCCACGCCGACGGCGGAAGGCATGTGGAAACAGATCGACGAGAACGGCAAGGTCGGTGCACTCGTCACCATCAGCGAAGAGAACGGGGTGTTCGTCGGCCGTCTCTCGCGCCTATTCCTTGACCCGGGCGACGATCCCAACCCCATTTGTACCGAATGTCCTGGCGCGAGGCACAATCAGCCGGTGCTTGGCCTCGTATTCATTGAAGGCATGAAGCAGTCGGGACTGGACTATGAAGGCGGCACGATACTCGATCCGGAGACCGGAAAGCTCTACAAGGCAAGCATGAGTCTCGATCCCGGGGGCTCCCAACTCACCGTGAGGGGATATGTCGGATTGCCAATCTTCGGCCGTAGCCAGACCTGGACTCGCGTTCAGTGATATCGCGTGAGAAGCGCAACAAGCGTCAATCAGCCGGAAATCGTCGTCAAACTGCAGTTCCTCCTTCCAAGGATGGGAGCATGTTTGAGACGCTTGTCGTCAGGGTCGTAAGGGCCTGCTGCCGCCGCCCTTTTGTTGTGCTTGCCATCGCGGCGCTGGCGACGATCGGCGCCGTCCTCTTCACCTACGAAGAATTTGCCATCAACACCGATACCAGCGAATTCATCTCTGCCAAGCTCCCCTGGCGACAGCGTGAGATTCGACTCGACGCCGCGTTCCCGCAGCAGGTGGACACGCTGCTTGTGGTCGTCGATGGAAAAACCCCGGAGCTTGCCGCAGATGCTGCCCACAGGCTGGCTGCTGCACTTCAGGGACGTGACCACATCCAGGCGATCTACGGCGCGCAGACCAACCGCTTCTTCGACAAGAACGGCCTGTTGTACCTCTCCCTCGACGAGGGGAAGACAACAACGGAGCAGTTGATCCACGCTCAGCCCTTTCTCGGGACGCTCGCCGCCGATCCGACCCTGCGCGGGCTTGCACAAACGCTTGCTTTCATTCCGGCTGGCGTCAAGGAGGGGCAGATTGCGCTCAAAGACTTCGCCACGCCGCTCAGCAATCTCTCGACCGCCATCGACGCGCTTCTTCAGGGTCAGCCTGGGGCTGTCTCCTGGACCGAGCTGATGACCGGCGAGCCTCCCGCGGTGCGCGAGCTTCGCCGCTTCATCCGCGTGAAGCCGGTCCTCGATTACGACGATTTGGAACCTGGTGCCAACGCATCAGAGACGATCCGCAACACGGCAGCCGAGCTTGGACTCACACCCGATAAAGGCGTCACCGTGCGTCTCACGGGACAGGTCGCCATGGAAGACGAGGAGTTCGCCTCGGTGGCGGACGGGGCTCTTCGCAATCTTCTTCTGACGCTCTCCGCCGTCCTGCTCCTCCTCTGGATCGGGCTTCGGTCGGGCCGGATCATTTTTGCCGTCGTGATTTGCCTCCTCGTGGGGCTTGCGATCACGGCTGCGGTGGGACTTGCGCTGGTAGGTGCGCTCAATTTGATCTCGATCGCTTTCGCGGTGCTGTTCGTCGGGATCGGCGTCGACTTCGGCATCCAAGTGGCGGTGCGCTACCGCCGCGAGCGCCATCTCAACGGCGATCTCCAAGGCGCGCTCGGGACTGCTGCTAGCGCGATTGCAAAGCCCCTAGCACTTGCTGCGGCGGCCACTGCGGTAGGCTTCTTCGCTTTCCTGCCGAGCGATTATGTCGGCATCTCGGAGCTCGGGCTGATCGCCGGGGTGGGGATGATCATAGCCTTCATCACCAGCCTCACCCTTCTGCCTGCGCTCCTCTCCCTGTTGCGGCCTCCTGCTGAGCATCACGCCATCGGTTATCGCGGGCTCGCGCCGGTCGATCGCTTCACCGCGCGTTACCGGGTTCCGCTTCTCGTCCTTATTGCCGTTGCCGTCATTGCCGGGCTTCCGCTCTTCAACCATCTGAAATTCGACTTCAACCCCATCAACCTGCGCAACGGCAGCGTCGAATCAGTCACGACCTTTCTCGATCTCACAAAAGACCCCACGACCACACCTAATGTCATCAATGTGCTTGCTCCGTCACTGAGCGAAGCAAGCGATCTGGCGCAGCGCCTGAGCAAACTGCCTGAGATTTCAGAGACGGCGACTCTGCAAAGCTTCGTGCCGAGCGATCAGGAGCAAAAGCTTGCCGTCATCGGCGATGCGGCTTCCTTGCTCGACCCGACGCTCAATGTGACAGAGACGAAGCCCGCGCCTAGCGACGATGAAACTCGCAAGGCTCTCAGCGAGGCCGCGGACGCGTTCCAGAAGCTGGACCCGGCCGAGACTTCGGCGGTGAGCGAAAAAATGGCGAATTCGCTGAAGGCGCTCGCCGCGGCGAGCGCTGAGAAGCGCGCCGCCGCGGAGACTGCTCTTCTCAGCGGATTGAAACTGCGCCTTCAGCAAATCCGCTCAAGCCTCCACCCCGAGCGCGTCTCGCTCGACAACCTGCCGAAGGAGTTGGCCGAGGACTGGATCGCCAAGGACGGAAGGGCGCGCGTCGAGGTGCGTCCTTCCGGCAATCAGAATGACAACGAGGCGATGACGCGCTTTGCGTCTGCCGTGCTCAAGGTCGCGCCGGAAGCAACCGGCATGCCGATCCTGATTCAGGAATCGGCAAAGACCATCGTGCGCGCCTTTATCTATGCCGTGGCCCTCGCGCTGCTCTGCATCACGGTGCTGCTCTTTATCGTGCTGCGCAGCACGCGAGACGTTCTTTTGACACTCGTGCCGCTGTTGATTGCAGGTATCGTCACGCTTGAGCTGACCGTCTTG